>CACZPA010000060.1 GCA_902782895.1 uncultured Eubacteriales bacterium | reverse complement strand
GTAGACAGATGTTTCTTCTGTCGTCCCCTCGGATGTCAGAATACCGTTCTCGGTCATCTCGTCCCGCAGCTCTTTGCGCATATCCGCATCGTCGGAGATTCTCTCCGCGATGATGTCCATCGCGCCGGCGATTGCTTCCTCGATACTGTTGACGCCTTTTTCCTCGTCCACATAAGCGACAGCAAGCTCCTCGGGAGCAGGGCTTTTCCGATGCTGGCTGAGGATCTCCTCGGCAAGAGGCTCCAGTCCTTTTTCCTTAGCGACAGAAGCTCTGGTCCTGCGTTTCGGACGGTAGGGACGATAGATATCCTCGAGATCAGAGAGGGTTAATGCTTCCGAAACCGCTTTATTGATCTCGTCGTTCATCACGCCGGCCTTCTCGATCAGATTGCGGATCTCCTCCCGGCGTTCCTCCAGATTGCGGATGGAGTCCAGCTTCTCCGCGATCTGACGGATCGTCTGATCGTCCAAAGAACCGTGCGCTTCTTTACGGTAACGGGCAATAAAAGGGATCGTATTTCCCTCATTCAGTAAATCGATAACGGCCTGTACATGCTCCTGCTTCAGTGAAAGAGCAGAGGCAATCCTTTCGGCAAAAGATAACATATTCAGAAACTCCTTTATAGTATATAGCGGGCAGAATGACGGGGATTCATCTGTAATATATATACGCATTCTCACCCAGGCGTTTTATTATAGCCTTTTTTCGGCCTGTTTGCAAGCTTTTCCGACAGATCATCCTCCAATGTCCGTAACATTAAAAAAGATATATTCTGTTCACTCTTTGTACATAATTTTATGATATAATAAGAATGTAAGAAAAGAGCCCGTTCCGGCTCTGCACTGACGATGTTTACAAAATCATATACAGGAGGTGAGTTTTCTTGCGGAACATCGCATTTTTTCTGACGCCGAAGAGCAGCGTGGTCTATGTTACCCCAAATATGACGCTGCGACAAAAAATAAAAAAAATGGAGAATCACCGGTACAAATCCATTTCCATTTTAACTGAAGACGGCGGATACTATGGTGTATTGACAGAGGGCGATATTCTGTGGCTGATGAAGCGCAATCCGGATCTGAACTTCAAAAACACCGAAAAGATCCGTATTGAGGATGTGCCCCGGTACTGGAAATATGACCCTGTATCGATCAGCGAGGACATGGACAGTCTGATCCGTGTCGCGGAGATGCAGAGTTTTGTTCCGGTCGTGGATGATACCGGAATCTTTATCGGGATTATTCGAAGGAGCGATATTCTGAACTATTGTTATTCGCATATGGCGGTTCCGGATGAGACATCCGGCGCCGACAAGCCCGTCCCGGCAACATAAAGTCCGACGGCATATAAACAGCTGCCTTCTCGGGATCAACCCTGGAAGGCAGCTTGTCTGTTAATCGTATTTTTACAGTTCCATCAAATCCTTGACAAAAGAACCTGCTATGATAGAATACCGGAAGGAGGGATGCAAGTGGCAGATATAGAATTACAGAGCTATTACCCGGATGTTACCGGTATTATACAGGATACAACGCATCTGTTCGACGCGGTCGTGCATTTCCGCGAGATCATGATGATGTATGACTGTGCGGCGCGGGAGATCCGCACCAAATTCGAAGTGCTCAACTCGGATTTTTCCGTAAGATATAACCGTAACCCGATCGAAGTTATCAAGACGAGAGTCAAACAGCCTGTCAGCCTTTTCCGTAAGATTAAGGAAAGAGGGCTGCCGCTGGATGAGGACACGCTTATGCACGGGATTCATGATATCGCGGGCGTACGTGTTGTCTGTTCCTTTATAGACGATATCTATCGACTGGCAAGACTGATCGCCGGCCAGGACGATATTACGATTGTTGAGATCAAGGACTATATTCAGCATCCTAAGCCTAACGGCTACAGGAGTCTGCATCTGATCGTTCAGGTTCCCGTATTCTTCGCGGATCAGACCAGAGACATGACCGTGGAGGTCCAGATCCGGACAATGGCAATGGATTTCTGGGCCAGCCTTGATCATGAGCTGCATTACAAGAAACGCGCGGACCGCAATGTGAATCTGGAGGATGTGGAAAAAAAGCTCGCGCAGTCCGCGGAGATCATCGCGGAGACGGACCGCCGTATGCAGGAGATCCGCAGCGAGATCTATGGTGAGAACGGCTCGTCCTCAGATCTTAGAAAAGATCTTCTCAAAGACCTGAAAGATCTGTGAAGCACTTGACAACTCCGGCTTGAAATAGTATAATTGCTGTGTTGCACGCGTGGCTCAGTGGTGGAGCACTGGCTTCCCAAGCCGGGGGTCGCGGGTTCGAATCCCGTCGCGTGCTTTTTCTTTATTCATATTCCGGAAGGAGGGTTCTGCCGTGCAGGGTACAGTGATATTGAAAAAGGGTGAGGGGCGCAGCTTTTATGCCGGCGGGCCTTGGATCTACGATAATGAGATCGCACGGACAGAGGGACAGATTACGGACGGCGAGGCGGTCCGCGTCAGTAATGATAAGGGAGATTTCCTTGCGTGGGGATTCTATAATTCCTGTTCCAAGATCCGTGTCAGGATTCTCTCAAGATCGGAAGCGGATGTGATCGATGAGGAATTCTTTGAAAAACGGCTGCGCAATGCCTGGTCCTACCGCAAGAAGACAGTAGATACCGCAGCCTGCAGACTTGTTTTCGCGGAAGCGGACGGCATGCCCGGACTTGTGATCGATAAGTTCTCGGACGTGCTCGTATTTGAGTCTCTGTGTCTTGGAATGGACCGTTACAAACAGGCGGTCGCCAAGAGCATAACGGAGATCCTTTCCGAGGACGGAATCGCTGTTCGCGGCATCTATGAGCGGAGCGATGCGAAAGTCCGGACTCTTGAAGGCATGGAGCGCGTCAAGGGCTTCCTTTCCGAACCGTTCGATACGAAAGTCCCGATCACGGAGAATGGCGTCCGGTATATCGTTGATGTCGAGAACGGGCAGAAAACCGGCTTTTTCCTCGATCAGAAATATAACAGGCTCGCAATCCAGAAGCTCTGCAAAGGCGCTAAGGTTCTGGACTGCTTTACGCATACAGGATCCTTTGCTTTGAATGCAGGGATTGCCGGCGCCGCGGAGGTGCTGGGTGTTGACGCGTCCGATCTCGCGATCGCACAGGCGGAGGAGAATGCCCGCCTGAACCATCTGGAAGGCACGGTGCGTTTTCAGGTTGCCGATGTCCTGGACCTTCTTCCCGAGCTGGAGCGCAGGGGAGAACGTTATGATGTCATTATTCTGGATCCGCCGGCCTTTACCAAAGCGCGGAATTCCGTTAAAAACGCAGTGCGCGGCTATCGGGACATCAATATGCGCGCGATGCGGCTGCTGAATGACGGCGGATTTCTCGCGACCTGTTCCTGCTCGCATTTTATGACAAATGAGCTGTTTTTGAATATGCTGACACAGGCTGCCGCTACCTCCCACCGCAGGATCCGTCAGGTGGAAGTGCGCGCGCAGGCACCGGATCATCCTTATCTGTGGGGCGCGGAAGAGACATTTTACCTGAAATTCTATATTCTTCAGGTCTTCAGGGAGAGAACGAATGGATCATTTTGAACTGGTATCTCCGTTCCAGCCGACCGGAGATCAGCCGCAAGCGATCGAGAGTCTGATCAATGGCTTCCGCAGCGGCAAGAAGTTTGAGACTTTGCTTGGCGTAACCGGTTCCGGCAAGACGTTTACGATGGCTAACGTGATCCAGGCACTCAACAAACCGACGCTTGTACTGGCCCATAACAAGACGCTTGCCGCCCAGCTGTACAGCGAGTTTAAGGAATTCTTCCCGAACAATGCCGTAGAGTACTTTGTTTCCTATTATGATTATTATCAGCCGGAAGCCTACGTGCCGCAGACAGACCTGTATATCGAGAAGGACAGCGCGATCAATGATGAGATCGATAAGCTGCGTCACTCCGCCACGGCATCTCTTTTTGAGCGGAAAGACGTCATAATCGTCAGTTCTGTTTCCTGCATCTACGGATTGGGCAGTCCGGAGGAATACTCCAGCCTTTGCGTTTCTCTGCGTCCGGGCATGGTGCGGGATCGTGACGAAATCCTGCGCAAGCTCGTGGATCTGCAGTATCATCGGAACGATATGGTACTGGAACGCGGGACTTTCCGGGTACGCGGCGACGTGCTCGAGATCCTGCCGGTTTCCGAGGAGACAAAGGGTTACCGCGTAGAGTTCTGGGGAGACGAGATCGACCGCATTACGGAAGTGGATACCGTGACGGGCGAGGTCCTCGAGAACTGCAAACACATTATGATCTTCCCGGCTTCCCATTATGTCATCGCGTATGATAAAATGGCAGAGGCGATCGCCCGTATCGAAGAGGAGCTGGAGGACCGGGTTCGCTATTTCCGCAGCCGTGATCGTCTGCTGGAGGCGCAGCGAATCGAGCAGCGTACGAATTTTGACATCGAAATGCTGCGCGAGACAGGCTACTGCAGCGGTATCGAGAATTATTCCGCGCCGCTGGAGGGCCGCGCGCCGGGCAGTACACCGTTCACGCTGATGGACTATTTCCCGGAAGATTTCCTGATGATCATCGATGAGTCGCATATGACCGTACCGCAGGTCCGCGGCATGTATAACGGAGACCGTTCCCGTAAGGAGACGCTGGTCGATTACGGATTCCGGCTGCCGTCCGCACTGGACAACCGGCCGCTCAAGTTTGACGAATTCGAGAAAAAGATCCATCAGATGCTGTTTGTATCCGCCACGCCGGGTGTCTACGAGGCCACGCATGAGCAGCTTAAAGCGGAACAGGTCATCCGCCCGACCGGCCTGCTGGATCCGCGCGTTACGGTACGTCCCTCTGAAGGACAGATCGATGATCTGATCTCGGAAATCCGCAAGACAACAGCTAAAGAGCAAAAGACGCTTGTTACGACGCTGACCAAGAAGATGGCGGAGGATCTGACCGGATATCTGGCAGAAGCCGGGATCAAGGTCCAGTATCTGCATTCCGAAATCGATACGCTGGAGCGTCTTGAGATCGTCCGCGATCTGCGGATCGGCAAGTACGACGTACTCGTCGGTATCAATCTGCTGCGCGAAGGACTGGATCTGCCGGAAGTATCCCTGATCGCGATCCTCGACGCGGATAAAGAAGGTTTCCTGCGGTCCGAGACCGCTTTGATCCAGACGATCGGACGCGCCGCGCGCAATGCCGACGGTCATGTTATCCTGTACGCCGATCTGATGACGGATTCAATGAAAAACGCTATCGCGGAGACCAACCGCAGGCGCGCGATACAGGATCAATACAATAAAGAGCATGGCATCATCCCGCAGACGATTCATAAAGAGGTCCGTGATGTAATCCATGCGACGATCGAATCCGAGACCCCGTCCGGTGATATCCGCAAACAGAAGGATCCGGAGTCGATGACACGTAAAGAACTGCGCCAGACCATTGCCGATCTTGAGAAACAGATGAAAAAAGCGGCGGCGGATCTGCGCTTTGAAGACGCGGCGGCATACCGCGATGAGATTCTTTCTCTGCGGGCCGCTCTTGCGGAACTGAAGGATACAAATTAGGAGATATACAGAAATGCCTGATATGATTACAGTCAAGGGAGCCAGAGAACACAATCTGCAGGATCTGAATATCCAGATCCCGCGCGACAAGCTTGTGGTACTGACAGGACTTTCGGGTTCCGGCAAGTCTTCCCTTGCTTTTGATACGATCTTCGCGGAAGGACAGAGACGCTATATGGAGTCTCTGTCTTCTTATGCAAGACAGTTCCTCGGACAGATGGAAAAGCCGGACGTAGACAGCATCGACGGCCTGTCTCCGGCGATTTCGATCGATCAGAAATCCACTTCCCATAACCCGCGTTCGACCGTGGGCACGGTAACCGAGATCTATGACTATCTGCGTCTTCTGTACGCGAGGATCGGGATCCCGCACTGTCCGAACTGCGGCCGTGTCATTGAGAAGCAGACCGTGGATCAGATGACGGATCAGCTGATGGAGCTCCCGGAGGGGACAAGGGTTCAGCTGCTTGCGCCGGTGGTGCGCGGGCGAAAAGGACAGCATGTTAAAGTCCTCGACAGCGCGAAGCGGTCCGGCTTTGTACGTGCTTATATCGACGGAAATCTGTATCAGCTGGATGAGGTTGTCGAACTCGACAAAAACATCAAACACAATATCGATATCGTGGTGGACCGTCTCGTGATCCGACCGGGCCTGGAGAAGCGTATGGTCGATTCGATCGAAACCGCGCTGAAGCTATCCGATGGACTTCTCGAGGCGGACGTGGCAGGCGAGCCGGAACGCCGGCTTTTCAGCCAGAATTTTGCCTGTCCGGACTGCGGAATCAGCATCGATGAACCGCAGCCACGGATGTTTTCGTTCAATAATCCGTTCGGCGCCTGCCCGAACTGCACAGGCCTCGGCTATCTGATGGAGTTTTCACCGGATCTTGTGATCCCTGATCCTACGTTATCCCTGAAGCAGGGATGCATCGCGGCACCCGGCTGGATGAGCTCCGGCAATCCCGACAGTTTTGCCTACCGGATACTGGATCAGCTTTCCCAGAAGCTGCATTTTTCGCTGGACACTCCGTTCCAGGATCTTCCGGACGCGGCGAAGAACGCGATTCTGTACGGTTATCCGGATGAGAAGCTGGATATCGACTATGACGGCCGGTTCGGTGACAAGACCTATCATATCCTTTTTGAAGGATTGCTGCGGAATCTGGAGCGGCGCTATCAGGAGGCTTCGGATTCATTCAAGGCTGAATACGAAGAATTCATGACCAATCTGGAATGTCCGGTATGCCATGGCAAGCGGCTTCGCAAGGAAGCGCTTGCGGTGACGGTCTGCGATAAAAGCATCGCGGATATTACGGATATGTCGATCCGTGAGCTGACCCGATTCTTTGAACATATGAATCTGACCCGCACGGAGCAGCTGATCGCTTCACAGGTCATCAAAGAGCTGCGCGCCCGCACCAGATTCCTGAATGATGTCGGTCTGGATTATCTGACGCTTTCCCGCTCGGCTACCACGCTGTCCGGCGGAGAATCGCAGCGGATCCGACTGGCTACACAGATCGGCTCCGGCCTTACTGGTGTCCTGTATATTCTGGATGAGCCTAGTATCGGACTGCACCAGCGCGATAACAGCAAACTGCTGCAGACATTGAAACAGCTGCGGGATCTCGGCAATACGCTTCTTGTTGTAGAGCATGATGAAGACACGATGCGCGCGGCCGATCATATCGTGGATATCGGGCCGGGAGCCGGGATCAACGGCGGTAAGCTTGTTGTCCAGGGGACGCTTGAAGATATCATGAACTGCAAGGAATCGCTGACCGGTGCCTATCTGAGCGGACGTTACAGGATCGAAGTGCCAAATCACAGAAGAGTGCCGGACGGCCGCTATCTGCGGGTCTACGGTGTGCGCAAGAACAACCTGAAGGGCGTGGATTTTGCCGTTCCGGTGGGCCTTTTCACCTGTGTTACGGGCGTTTCCGGATCTGGCAAGAGTTCTTTTGTCAACGAAGTACTGTATAAAATCCTTGCCCGCAGATTGAATCACGCCCGGATCCGTCCGGATGGCTATGATGACATTTCCGGACTGCAGTATCTGGATAAGGTCATCAATATCGATCAGTCGCCGATCGGCAGAACGCCGAGGTCCAATCCCGCGACCTATACCGGTCTGTTTGATCTGATCCGCGATATGTTCGCCATGACGCCGGAAGCAAAAGCAAGAGGCTATGCGAAAGGGCGTTTCAGCTTCAATATCAAAGGCGGACGCTGCGAAGCCTGCTCCGGAGACGGTATCAAGAAGATCGAGATGCATTTCCTGCCGGATGTCTATGTGCCCTGTGAAGTCTGTCATGGACAGCGTTACAACCGAGAGACGCTGGAAGTCCATTATCATGGGAAATCGATTTCGGACGTGCTGGATATGACGGTCGAAGAAGCGTTGGATTTCTTCAGGAATCTGCCGCGGATCCGCGAGAAGCTGCAGACGCTCTATGATGTCGGTCTGTCCTACATCAAGCTCGGACAGCCTTCCACGACCCTTTCCGGCGGAGAAGCACAGCGCATCAAGCTTGCGACGGAGCTTTCCCGCAGAAGCACGGGCAAGACCTTCTATATTCTGGATGAACCGACGACTGGTCTGCATTTTGCCGACGTGCACAAGCTGATCGACATTCTGCAGAAGCTTGCCGCCGGCGGCAATACAGTACTCGTAATCGAGCATAATATGGATGTGATCAAATCTGCCGATTATCTGATCGATCTGGGACCGGAAGGCGGAGACGGCGGCGGTCACATCGTCGCGGTCGGAACACCGGAAGAGGTCGTGAAGATACCTGCTTCCTATACGGGACAGTTCCTGAAGCCGTATTTGGATAAAGCATCCGGGAAGGAGGCCAGGAATGCCGGCTAAAAAGAAAACCATCTATCGCTGCAGCAAATGCGGCTATGAGTCCCAGAAATGGACCGGACAGTGCCCGTCCTGCCATTCCTGGAGCACCATGGAGGAGTCGGAGCCGGAAATCGTTTCGGCCGGAGCAGGGCTCGGAAACACCCGAACATCCTCCACAACTACAGCAAAACATTCGGAACGTCTTGCAAAGCTGCAGGAAGTCCGTTATGATAAGGGCAAGCGGATCGTTACCGGCATTCAGGAGTTCGACCGGGTACTGGGCGGAGGAATCATTCTTGATTCCATCAGCATCCTGGCCGCAAGACCGGGAGCCGGCAAATCCACTTTGCTGCTGCAGGTCGCGCAGAAAGCCGCAGAGCAGGGGATCCGTGTACTGTACGCCTCCGGCGAGGAGAGCGAAGGACAGCTTCGCCGCAGGGCAGAACGTATCCTGCCGGACATACATGGAAACATCTACGTCCTGTCCACTTCCTCGATGAACGAAGTGCTTGGCGCTGTATCGCAGACGGATCCGGGGCTGATCGTCGTCGACAGTATTCAGACCTTTGCGCTGGATGAACTGACTTCACGCCCTGGGACGCCGACGCAGACGGTAGAATGCACGAACGCGCTGCTTTCCATTGCCAAGAATCCTTCAAAACCGCGTGCCGTTTTTCTGACTGGGCAGCTGACAAAGGACGACGAGCTTGCCGGAGTACGTTCCCTGGAGCATATGGTCGATACGGTTCTCTCGATGGATTCGGACGAAGATGAAGACCTGCGGATCCTGACGGCCTCCAAAAACCGCTTTGGAAGCACCGGAGAGATGGGTTTCTTCGTCATGGATGAGCAGGGACTGCTGCCGGTCGATAATCCGTCGGAGTTTTTCATGACTGTACGGGACGAACCGGTAACCGGAAGCGCTCTGACCGTTCTGCGAGAAGGTACAAGGCCTGTCATCGCGGAGGTCGAATCGCTGGTTTCCCAGAGTTATACGCCGTATCCATCCCGTATCTCGGAATGCATGCGCAGAGATCAGCTGAATACACTGATCTCGATTCTGGAGCAGAGAGGCCGTACGCCTCTTTATGACAAGAATGTTGTGCTGAAAACGACCGGCGGCCTGCGTCTTACGGAGCCTTCCGTCAATCTGGCCGTTATCGTATCGATGGCTTCCTCCCTTCGCGAAAAGCCGATTCCCGGCAAAACCGTTCTGATCGGGGACGTAAGCTTGACAGGAGAAGTCAAGCGCGTGCCCGCGATGGAGCTGCGGCTGCGGGAGGCGGAGAGGCTTGGTTTTGAGAACGCGTTCGTTCCGGAGAATTCACTGCGCGGAGATCATCTACACCAGTTTCATTCTCTGCGGATTCACGAAGTAAGACATATTTTCCCGCTCCTACGGGAGCTTTTCGGCGGATGGGAATCCATCTGATGAATCTATCTGAGAGGTGTCGGAAATGATCAAAAGTGACAGAGAAAAAGCAAAAGAAGCCTACAAAACTCTGCAAGGCAAGGAGAAGTTAGAGTATATCTGGAACTATTACAAATGGGCCATTATCGGCGGGTTCCTCGCGTTGCTGTTCATAGCATGGTCCATAAATCACTACATTATTAACCCGCCGAAGAAAGACTCGCTTGCGATCGGAGCTGTCTCTTCCAGGTATCTGGATCTGATGAATGAAGAACTGCCGAATACGCTCAACCTTATGCTGCCGACGCTTTCGGACAAAAGGAATCAGATTACGGTCTATGACCTGCTGATGACGAACGACGCCGATCAGAACTCCTACTATAACGGCCAGCGAATGGTCATGATGATCGCGGCCGAGAGTCTTGACGTCCTCATCGGAGACGAAGAGATCATGAAAGCCATAGGCCAGGGAGGGTATCTACTGAATCTGGACGGATTCCTGAAAGAGGAGGAACGGGCCGCGTATGACACGGTCCAGGTAGAAGTCACGACCGCGACAGATGAACTAGGCAGGGTAACCGGTTCGGAAGGTCCGTATCCGCTGCTTCTGCGTATCGGCACCAATAAACTCCTTAAGGAGAAATTCGGTTCTCAGGAATTGTATCTCGGCGTAGTCGGGAACGCTCCTCATCAGGAAGCAATTCATGAACTTCTTGCGTATTTTATGACTCTGGAGTAAAATAAAGCGTACGCTCTGCATAATTTTGTACCGGAACAGGAAAGGAGATCATCTATGGCTATCGAGTATAAAAAGGCCGGCGTAGACGTCGAAGCGGGGTATGAAGCGGTTCGTCTGATGAAAGAACATGTCCGCAGGACGTTTAATGATGCGGTCGTTACGGATATCGGCGGATTTGGAGGATTGTATTCTCTCGCGGGAAACGGTATGGAAGAGCCCGTACTTGTATCCGGTACGGATGGCGTCGGTACCAAGCTGAAAGCCGCGTTTCTGATGGATAAGCACGATACGATCGGAATTGACGCGGTCGCGATGTGCGTCAATGACGTAATCTGCTGCGGTGCGAAGCCGCTGTTTTTCCTGGATTATATCTGCTGCGGCAAAAACACGCCTTCCAAGATCGCGGAGATCGTTAAGGGCGTTGCGGACGGCTGTGTCCAGTCCCATTGCGCGCTGATCGGCGGCGAGACGGCCGAGCATCCGGGCATGATGCCGGACGATGAATACGATATCGCGGGGTTCTCCGTCGGTATCGTTGACAAAAAGAACATTATTAACGGAAAAGGAATCCGTGAAGGAGACGCGCTGATCGGTATCGCTTCTTCCGGTATTCACTCCAATGGTTTCTCACTGGTCCGCCAGGTATTCGGTCTCAATGATCCGGACGCCGCGGACAAGCTGAAAGAAGAAATCCCGTCCTTAGGCTGTACGCTTGGAGAAGCGCTGCTGACACCGACCCGCATCTATGTGGACGCCGTCGACGCGCTGCGCAAGGCCGTAACGCCTAAAGCGATCTGTCATATTACGGGAGGCGGATTCTATGAGAACATTCCGCGTATGCTGCCGCCGCATTTCGACGCGGGCATCTCGCTGGGAGCCTGGGAGATTCCTCCGATATTTGAACTGCTGCAGAAGAAGGGAAAAATCTCCAAGAAGGGAATGTACAATACCTTTAATATGGGTATCGGAATGATCGCGGCTGTCGCGGCGTCCGAGGCGGAGAAGGCTGTCGAGGCTCTGGAGAGTGTTGGCGAGAAGGCTTACATTATCGGAGAGGTCGTCAAGTCCAAGAAAGAGACCCCCGGGGTGATCCTGGCATGAAGGTAGCGGTACTGGTATCCGGAGGCGGGACAAATCTGCAGGCGCTTCTTGACGCAAAAGCGGCCGGCAGACTGCCGGAGGCGGAATTTGTCAGCGTCATCAGCAACCGTAAAGACGCGTATGCCCTGGAGAGAGCCAAGGCGGCAGGAATCTCCGCGGAGGTCCTGTCCAAACGCAAATTCGCGTCCAGTGAAGAATACGATATCGCGCTGCGGGATCTGCTGCTAGCAAAAGGCGCGGAGCTCGTTGTACTTGCCGGCTTCCTTGTTGTTCTCGGACCGGCCGTGCTGCAGGCGTACCGCAACAGGATCCTCAATATCCATCCGTCGCTGATTCCTTCTTTCTGCGGCGATGGCGCTTACGGATTAAGGGTTCATGAGATGGCGCTGGCCCGCGGCGTTAAGGTCACCGGAGCCACAGTGCATTTTGTGGATGAGGGGACGGATACCGGACCGATCCTGCTGCAGAAGGCCGTCGCGATCCATGAGGGAGATACGCCCGAATCGCTGCAGCTGCGGGTCATGCAGGAAGCGGAATGGCAGCTGCTGCCTAAAGCCGTAGATCTTTTTACCAGAGGAAAAGTCCATTTTACAAACGGAATCGCCTGGATCGATGAGCAGGATTCCTGACAGGAGGTATAAATCATGAAAATTCTTGTTGTAGGCGGCGGCGGAAGAGAGCACGCGATCGTGGACGCGCTGAGCAAGTGCCCGGAAGCGGAGAAGATCTACTGTGCACCGGGTAACGCAGGTATTGCCGCGCAGGCGGAATGTGTACCGATCGGAGCAAAGGATATTCCTGCGCTGGTCGCTTTTGCAAAGGACAATCAGATCGATCTGAACGTGGTCGGCATGGATGATCCGCTGATGCTCGGCATCGTAGACGCGTTTGAAGAAGCCGGACTGCGCGTTTTCGGACCGCGTAAGAACGCCGCGGTACTGGAGGGCAGCAAGGTCTTTTCCAAGAATCTGATGAAGAAATACGGCATCCCAACTGCGGCTTATGAGGAATTCTCCGACAGTGAAGCCGCTAAAGCCTATATTAAGGCCAACAATACCTATCCGATCGTGCTGAAGGCGGACGGACTTGCACTCGGCAAGGGTGTTCTGATCTGCGCGGACGAGGCGGAAGCGCTTGCCGGAATCGACGAGATCATGGTAGACCGTAAATTCGGAGAGGCCGGCAGCCGTCTGGTCATCGAGGAATTCATGACCGGTCCCGAGGTGTCGGTCTTAAGCTTCTGCGACGGAGATACCGTCGTACCGATGGTATCCGCACAGGATCACAAGCGCGCTTTTGACGGCGATCAGGGACTGAATACCGGCGGTATGGGTACTTTCTCACCCAGCCGTTATTATACGGAAGATATCGCGGCAGTCTGCCGCAGGACCATCTTTGATCCGACTGTTAAGGCGATGAAGGCAGAGGGCAGGACTTTTAAGGGAATCATCTATTTCGGACTGATGCTGACCAAGGACGGCCCCAAGGTTCTCGAATACAACGCCCGCTTCGGCGATCCGGAGGCGCAGGTTGTACTGCCGCGTCTGTCCGGCAATTTCGTGCAGATTCTGAACGCGTGCATCGACGGTAATCTGACTGAAGATATGGTTACCTGGAAGGATAACGCGGCTGTCTGCGTGGTTCTCGCTTCCGGAGGTTATCCGGTATCCTACGGCAAAGGCTACCCGATCCATGGCCTGCATGCTTTTGACGGGATGGACGATATGTGCATCTATCACGCTGGAACCGCGGCTAAGGAAGACGGTACGATCGTAACGAACGGAGGACGTGTTCTGGATATCGTCGCGACCGCGCCGACGCTTGCCGAAGCGATTCAGAAGGTCTACAGCCATATTGATGAAGTCGGATTCGAGAAGGCGTTCTACCGCCACGACATCGGTGTAAAATAAAGGAGAATCAAGATGCAGAGAAAAGCTTTTGTCATGAAGATCAAGCCCGGCGTGAAGGAAGAGTACAAGGACCGCCATGACCATATCTGGCCGGAGATGAAGCAGATGCTCAAGGACGCCGGACTGCGCAACTATTCGATCTGGATGCTGGGAGACGATACGCTGTTTGGCTACTATGAGACGGATGACGACGATTTTGCCGTCAAGTTCCAGACCGAAAGCGAGATCGGCAAGAAGTGGGAGGCCCATATGGCCGATATGCTTGCGACTCAGGTTATGCCGGACGGATCCGTTATGCCGATCAAAGACAGTCTGGATCTGATGTTTCTTCTGGAATGACGTTCTGTTGTTAAAGAATTGACATTCTACACATTTTATGATACGATAATCAGGCTGTGAGGGAACCAGACGGCCGCGCGCGTACGCGTGAGGAAAGTCCGAGCTCCACAGGGCAGGATGCTGGATAACGTCCAGTGGGAGTGATCCTAAGGAAAGTGCAACAGAAAGCATACCGCCTGACCGGGTTTCCGGTCAGGTAAGGGTGAAAAGGCGAGGTAAGAGCTCACCGGTCCTCTGGTGACAGAGAACGCATTGTAAACCCCATCCGGAGCAAGACCAACAGAAGGGCTGATGGCTGCCCGCCGACCTTCGGGTAGGTCGCTAGAGCCGTATGGCAACATACGGACCAGATAGATGGCCGTCCATGACAGAACTCGGCTTACGGTTCGCTCACAGTTTGATTCCATTAAACGCATACAGCAACAGGACAGGAGCAGGGAATGTTCGGATATATTCGTGCTGCGACGCAGGAGCTTAAGGTCAGAGAATACGCAAAGTACAGGTCTTTTTACTGTGGACTTTGCCAGGATCTTGCGGTAAGGTACGGTTTCACAGGCCGCATGACGCTGACCTATGATATGACATTCCTTGTTATTTTATTATCTTCCCTGTATGGGATGCGCAGCAGGACGGAATACAGAGTCTGTCCGGTGCATCCTCTGCAGAGAACCGCTTTGCTGCATACAAAGGCGACAGATTACGCTGCCGCGATGAGTATCCTGCTGGCGGCCCGGCACCTTGAGGACGACTGGCAGGATGAGAAAAAGCTTTCCGCTAAGGCAGGAGAGATCCTTCTGTCCGGAGCCCTGAAGAAGGCGCGGCGGCAGTATCCGAATAAAGAAAAAGCTTTCGCGGAGAGCCTGAACAGGCTGAGCGAATTTGAAAAGAATCAGGAGACAAGCCTTGACGCCGCGGCCGGCTGCTTTGGGGATTTCATGGCAGAGCTTTTCGCGATCCGTAAGGACCGCTGGGAACCATATCTGCGGGAGCTTGGCAGTCACCTCGGACGTTTTATCTACATTCTGGACGCCTGGGATGATTACGACAAAGACCTGAAATCCGGCAGCTATAACGTATTCGGACGTTTCCCGGATGAAGAGGAGCGGTGCGGCCTCGCGCAGATGCTGCTGACCCATGAAATGGGCGACTGCACAAGAGTTTTTGAGTTTTTGCCGATACAGACAGATGAAGAGATCCTGCGCAATATCCTCTATGCAGGTGTCTGGACACGGTTTAACGAAGTCCTTCGGAAGAATAAGACAGAAAGGAAATCACAATGAACAAAGATCCGTATGAAGTCCTGGGTATCTCCAGATACGCCACCGACGACGAAGTCAAGAAGGCCTACCGGGAACTGGCTAAGCAGTATCATCCGGATCGGTATGTAGACAATCCGCTTTCGGATCTTGCACAGGAGAAGTTCCAGGAAGTCCAGAACGCTTACGAGACCATTATGAAAGAGCGTCAGAACGGTTCCTATGGCAGGACGGGCTATAATTCCGGCTATTCGAATTCCGGTTATTCCGGCAGCAGCTATTCCAATAACGGGTACTCCGGATATAACGGATATAACGGCTACAGCGGCGACAACGCTTATGAAGACGCAAATTCTTCCGAAGAGATGACGCTTGCCGGAAGCTATCTGCAAATGGGCCGTTACCGCGAGGCTCTGAATCTGCTGGCAAGAGTATCCCGCAGGGACGCGCAATGGAATTATTACTGTGCGGTCGCCAACCAGGGCGTCGGGAATTCGATGGATGCGCTGTATTACGCCAGACAGGCTGTTTCCATGGACCCGCACAATGTGCAGTACCGCAATTTCCTGAATCAGCTTTCGCAGGCGAGCAATATCTATAAAAACCGTTCCAACAATTACACCCCGCAGAAGAGCAATGTCGATCCCTGCAGGATCTGTATGAACATCTGGTGCGCTGATACGCTCTGTGAATGTATGGGTGCGGATCTATGCAGATGTCTGTAAAACCCAGACAGATCGCGTATCTGGGCCTTCTTCTGGCACTTGCGGAAGTGATTCTGCTGCTTGCGGGTGCCGTCAGTCTCAGCTCCATGTCCCTTGCGGTTCTTGCCGCGCTTTCCGTAGGAATCGCCCTGATGATCGCGCCTCCGGGCTATGCGGCGGCATACCTTGCGGCCGCGATCCTTCTCGGGATCTTCATCCTTCCGGACCGCTCCGTGCTGCTGCTGTTTGCGGCCGTCGGATGTTATCAGATTTTTCTCGAGACGGCACAGCCATGGCTCTTAATGCGCTGTCCGATATGGCTGGTCTGGGTGATTAAGCTGGTGCTTTTCAACGCGGTTATGATACCGTTCCTGATCCTGGAGAAGGAGCTGATCCTCGCACCGGGCGAGCCGATCTGGCTGCTTCCGGCCTTCGGGATCGGCATGAATATCTTTATCGTTATATTCGATTCCCTGTATTTTTCATTAAAGAGAAAATATGAACCCCGTATCCGGGCGTTTCTGAACAGAAGAGGAGGTTCGCGAAATGGATGACGACAAGATGAAAAACAAAAAGCTGCGAGTCGGAATCATTTATTTTTCCGTCATTCTCATCATCCTGCTCCTTGTTAATTACGGACTGAATTCCGTTCGCAACCAGGAAGTAACCTACAGCGAATTTAAACAGATGGTCCGTGACCAGAAGGTGGAAAAGGTACAGATCAGTGCTGACGGAGAGATCAAATTCCAGATAAAAGGCGACGAGATCGTGACCTACAATTGCGTGGCCACGGAAAACGCGACGACAATTACGGCATTCCTCGAGGAGTATAAAGTCTCCAAGTATGACGGATACGTCGCGCAGATGAATATCTGGGTTTCGCTGCTGATCCAGTTCGGTATTCCGCTGGTCGCTATCTTCCTGCTGTGGCATTTCATTTCCAAGAGTATGTCCCGGGGCATGGGCGACGCGATGTCATTCGGCAAGTCCAATGCCAAGATCTACGGTGAGAATGAGACCGGTATTACATTTGCTGATGTCGCCGGCGAGGATGAGGCGAAGGATTCTCTGGAAGAAATCGTCGATCTGCTGCACAATCCGCAGAAATACGCCGAGATCGGCGCGAGACTTCCCAAGGGCGCGCTGCTTGTCGGCCCTCCGGGAACCGGTAAAACACTGCTTGCCAAGGCGGTCGCCGGCGAGGCGCATGTGCCGTTCTTCTCGATCTCCGGCTCCGAATTCGTACAGATGTTTGTCGGTATGGGCGCTGCCCGTGTCCGCGACCTCTTTAAGGAAGCGCAGAAAAAAGCTCCTTGTATCATCTTTATCGATGAAATCGACGCGATCGGCCGCAACAGGGACAATTCTTTCTCTACGAATGATGAAAGAGAGCAGACCCTGAACCAGTTGCTGACCGAGATGGACGGCTTTGATTCTTCCAAGGGTGTTGTCATTCTTGGCGCGACGAACCGTCCCGAGATCCTCGATCCGGCGCTGCTTCGTCCCGGCCGTTTTGACCGGCAGGTACAGGTCGAGATTCCGGATTACCGTGGCCGTAAGGCGATTCTGGAGGTTCACGCCAAGAAAGTCCATATGTCCAGCAATGCCAATCTGGATGCGATCGCCAAGACTACGCCCGGTGCGTCCGGCGCGGATCTGGCCAATATGATCAACGAAGCGGCTCTTCTGGCCGTACGTAAAGGCCGCAATGCCGTAGAGCAGTCCGATCTGGAAGAGGCTCTGGAAGTCGTTATCGCCGGTAAGATCAAGAAAGACCGCGTGCTGAGCCAGGATGAGAAGCGCTCCGTCGCTTATCACGAGGTCGGACATGCTTTTCTTGGACATATCCTGCCGCATGCGGAAGAAGTCCACAAGATCACGATCATTCCTCGTACAAAAGGCGCTCTCGGTTATACGATGCAGCTTCCGGGCGAGGAGAAGTATCTGGTCACCAAGGATGAGATGCTCGATCAGATCTGCAGTCTGCTCGGCGGACGGGCAGCGGAAGAGGTCATGCTCGGACAGGTTTCGACCGGCGCGTCCAATGATATTGAAAGAGCCACCGCGACAGCGCGCCGTATGGTCACCATTTATGGCATGACGGACCGCTTCGACATGTTCGGACTGGAAGCTCCGTCCGGTTCCTATCTCGACGGCAATCCGATCAAGCGCTGCAGCGAGGCGACCGAAAAGATCGTCGACGAGGAGGTCCTCGATATCATCCGTACACAGCATAAGCGCGCGATCGATATCCTGCTGCAGAATCGCGAGAAAGTCAATGAGATCGCGCAGTACCTGCTGGAGAAGGAATCCATCTCCGGCGAGGAGTTCCTTACGATCTTCAATGCGCATTCCGCAACCGAGGATACAATTCCGGCAGAAACCTGATTCGATTCTTCTGATTTTGCGAATGTTTGGTGAATTTTGTCATTTATTGCTATTTTGAATCCATAATATTCGTCGATTTCGTGAATAGACTTTTTATAGGGGTCATGGTATTATATCATTGTGACCCCTATTTTTATGTGTTTTATGAAATGATCTGTTGTTTTACGATACAAGAAATTGTATCGTATTTTTCTTTTAAAAACAGTTGACAAAGGAAAAGAGATCTGATATAATCTTTTCTGTTCGCGGGACACATATTGGGCACTCGCCAAGCGGTAAGGCACCAGACTCTGACTCTGGCATCCGGAGGTTCGAATCCTTCGTGCCCAGCTGAAAAAGCTGCATCTCCAAGATGCAGCTTTTTTATACCGGAACCCTCGGCAGTCTTTTTGTTTACAGATCTTCAAGAAAGTTTTGTCAGAAGTTGCGTTTTGACGTTTTTTATGATATAGTATTTTATGTGTATATGTATCTCACGAGGAGGAGAACTTTGAGTCTCGAAGATTATTATAAACTATATAATAATGCTGTAATCTGTGATTATAGTACGCAAAAAGAGCAGATCCAGGAATTGATCATACCGGAAGCCGCCTCCAATGAGCGCGCTTCGGATCGTTTTATCCGGGAAGCAGCTTCTTTTCTGCGTCTTTTGATCTTATTTGAGGAGAAATCCGATGATGCCTATTACAGATCCGCTTCGCTTGCCGAGCTTGCCGCGGATCAGGAGAAGCTCTACGCCTGGCAGGGCAGCCGATATGATTCATCCTTATTGAATCCGTCCGTTTCCCGCAAATCCTTCGGGCCTGCCGGAGCCGTGGTATCCGCTCTTGGCTGGGAGCTGCAGAAGGGCATACGGTACGCTGTCCGGCATATGCGTTTCGGATTATCGCATCTTGCGGCGCTGTTCCTGGAGGCTGTGCCGATTCTCAAGGCAAGCCGGATATCTATCCCGGATCTTTCGGCTCTTCTGGAGAAGTACCATATGCAGTATCTGCGCGAGGAGTGGGGACTGTATCTGCATACCCGCTTTTCGATCGATCAGACCTCTTATGAGGAGCGGATCGAGAAGGGAGATCTCTCGGATCCCGGATTCCTGTACGGTCTCGGGCAGCGTGTGACGGCGACGGATCTGGATCTGGCCGCGTATATCAACAGTCTGGACAATACGACCATCGATCTGATGGCGCGCTCCTATGTGCAGGCATACCGGCAGGGATTCTTCGCGGACGGCAAGGATATCCTCCGCAAGAAAACCGTCGGGATCTATTATCCTCTCGGCATGGAACGTTTTACACGGCGTCTGATGGAGCTTTTTCGCACGGAGATCCATTATATTCCGTTCATTATCGGGACAGAGCCGTCGTTTGTCAATCGTCAGGCCGAATATGACCATCGGTTTGACAACGCGCTGTATCTGACAGAGGAGTACGTGAACGCGTCTCTGGAGGCCCTGCGGACAGAGCTGGAGCAGAACGCGGAGATGCTCTCCTGGTATGGCGGACCGGCGTATATAGACAGCTTCGGCGCACCTGATTTCACACCGGTACAGAAGAGAGACACCTGCCGATATACGGAAGCACAGCAGGAGCTCCTTTCCCGTTTTACAAACGAAAAGTACCAACTGCTGGATAAGTATATCGCCCCGGCGGAGACAAGCTTCTGCATGGCGGCCTATCCGATTCCTTCGATCGGGCCGGATTTCCCGGAGATCTTCAGAGAAACGGTCCGTATTAATACGCTGGATAACCGGGTCTATCAGAAAGCGCAGCAGGCGCTTGCTGACGCGTTGGATCAGGGCGTTGCCGCGGAGATTCGCGGAGCAGAGGGCAATGACACCGCTCTTACCGTCATCCTGCCTCCGATTGAGAAACCTGCGGCGCAGACCAATTTCTATAATTGCGTCGCGGACGTGAATATTCCTTTAGGAGAAGTATTCACTTCGCCGGTCCTCGCGGGCACTAATGGAACACTGCACACCAGTTTCTTCTATTGGGACGGACTTCTGTTCAAGGATCTGAAGATCCGCTTCGAAAACGGCTGCGTCGCGGATTACGGATGCGGGAATTTCTCCGATCCGGAAGAGGGCAGACGTTTTGTCTATGAGAATCTGCTGATGCCGCATGCGTCGCTTCCGCTGGGAGAGTTCGCGATCGGCACCAACACTTATGTATACAGACTTGCGTCCCGTTATGGGATCGCGGCCAAGCTGCCGGTACTGATCATCGAGAAGATGGGACCGCATTTCGCAATCGGAGATACCTGTTATGTCGGAACAGAGGATCTGAAGATCTATAATCCGATGAACGGCAAGGAGATCGTGGCCCGGGAGAATGAGCGGACGATGCTTCGCAAAACCGATCCCGCAGCGGCTTACACCGGCAAGCATATCGATATCACATTGCCGTATTCGGATATTGCCAGTATATCTGTACGCAAAGCTTCCGGAGATACGGTAGACCTGATCCGTAACGGTCGGTTCGTACTGCCGGGAACCGCCGTTTTGAATGAAGGCCTTGATCTGCTGGCCAAGGAGACCACGGCCGGATCGAATACGGACAAGTCATGAGCGAGATCTATGATCTCATCATTCTGGGAGGCGGGCCGGCGGGGCTGACGGCATCCATTTATGCTTCCCGCGCAGGGCTTAACTATCTGCTGATTGAGAAAGCTTATCCGGGCGGACAGACAGCCTCTGCGACCGTCATTGACAATTATCCCGGACTTCCCGGTATTTCCGGGACAGAACTTGCGGAAAAGTTCAGCGGACATGCCAGAAGCATGGGGATGAAGCAGATCAATGAAGAAGTCCTTGGCCTCGATCTGGGGGAAGATATCAAGATCGTTCATACTTTCTCCGGCGAGTACAAGACCCGCAATCTTCTGATCTGTACCGGGGCAAGTCCCCGTAAGTTAGGCATCCCCGGAGAAACAGAATTCCTTGGCAAAGGAGTCTCTTACTGCGCGGCATGTGACGGAGCTTTCTTCCGCAATCGCGATGTAGTTGTGATCGGAGGCGGAGACACCGCTCTGACGGACGTAATCTGCCTTGCGGCGATCTGCCGCACGGTGACGATTGTTCACCGGAGAGAGGCTTTCCGCGGGAGTCCGTCCCTGCAGAATAAGCTGAGGACATTTACAAACATCCGTTGCCTCATGTGCGCGCAGCCTGTTTCCATAAACGGAAACGGTCATGTTGAATCGCTGCGGATTCAGACATCGGATAACACGATTACGATCCCTGCAGACGGAGTCTTTATCGCGGCCGGTATACAGCCCAATTCCGGTCTTGTCAGGGGTAAACTGGATACCGCGCCGGGCGGCTGGATCCTTACCGACCGCCAGATGCGGACTTCGATCTCCGGCGTATATGCCGCCGGAGATGTACGGGACACCCCATTACGTCAGGTTTTAACAGCCGCAGCTGATGCTGCTGTCGCTGTGGAAGCAATTCTTTCTACATAAATATCTTTCATGGAGGGAAATACAATGGCTATTGATCAGAACCAGGACAATCAGTATCATGTACCGCAGGACAGTCCGTCTGAGAATTTTGCGCAGAATGCCGGCTCCGTAAACCAGCAGTTTGACCCGTTTACGCAGCAGGCGGCACAGCAGCAACAGCAGTTCGCGGACTATACGCAGAACACGCAGCAGCAGTATACGGACTATACGCAGAACGCGCAGCAGCAGTATACGGATTACACACAGGCTGCACAGCAGCAGTTCTCGAACTACACGCAAGAGACGCAGCAGCAGTTCGCAAATTACACACAGGACACCCCGCAGCAGTATTCGGACTTTACACAGAATC
>CACZPA010000059.1 GCA_902782895.1 uncultured Eubacteriales bacterium | reverse complement strand
CGGAGGATCGTAATGATCTCCTTACGGGTCGGCATGGGGATCGGTCCGCTGACGGAAGCGCCGGAACGCTTTGCGGTGTCAACAATCCTCTGGGCTGACTGATCAATCAGCTGATGATCATAAGCCTTAAGCGTGATCCTGATTTTCTGACTTGCCATAAAAAAACAGCCTCCTTTTCTTCGCACTTTTGCGTACGATGGGTGACTGTACACATACCCGTGTGTGTCGCGCTCTCTCAAAAAAGATAGAGTGCCGCACACTCATTTCCCTGTACAGTGACGTCATCGTCGGTTTCTATGAACCAGACATTTGCTCCGCGGAAATTCCCGGCAACGCCGCAACCTCCCGCATCATAGCTCTCAATGTCACAGCAGGAATCAGTATACTACACTCTTTCCTGAAATGCAAGAACTTTTTATAAAAAATATCAAATATTTCGGATAATCCATGGAAGCCCGTAGGACAGGAAGCTCATGATCGCCGCCGCCATACACAGACCGATCGCGATCGCGAGGATCGCTTTCTTTCTGTCCATGCCCAAAAGCGCCGCCAGCATGGATCCGGTCCAGGCTCCGGTACCGGGGAGCGGAATCCCGACAAAAAGCACAAGCCCCCAGAACTCATACTTCTGGACTTTGTCTTTTTTCGAAAGGGTCCGCGCTTCCAGCTTCTCCACCAGACCCTTAAGCCGGGTCTTCTCCTTAAGCCATCTGAAGATAGGGATCAGAAGCCACAGGATAAACGGAATCGGCAGAAAATTGCCCAGCATGCAGATGCCGAGGGCACGCGCGTAAGGTATTCCCAGAGCGCTGGCCGCGATCAGCCCGCCGCGCAGTTCCACGATCGGAAGCATGGAGACGATAAAAACCACTGCCTCCTTGGGAATCCCCGCAAGCAGGCCTGTAAGCCAGCTGATCAGTGAGTTCATTCGCTCTGTTCCTGATCGCGGTTCAGATTCAGCTCCTTACGGTTCTGCTGCAGAATCTGTCTCTTCTGCTGCAGTCCGGTCGTGAAGGTGTCGATATTCTGCTGATAAGACTTCAGGAAGTTCTCCGCCTCAGCCTGATAAGAGGCCGTGATCGTCTCTGCGGATGTCGTCGTGAACTCGCCCATGCGCTTCATCTGCTCATCGAGCTGTACCAGCAGGCTGTCCGCATATTCCTTGGCAGCGATCTTCATCTCGCGGGAAACCTTCTTAGAGGCTTCTACGATCTCCTCCGCCTGTGTATACGCGCGCTTGGTGATCTCGTGCTCGTTGATCATGCTGCTGCGCTCTTCCTCAGCGGCCGCGATCTTATCGTCCGCTTCCTTCTGCGCTTCGCTCAGGATGCGGTTCTTCTCCTCGAGAACATATTTGGACTGCTCAAGCTCCTTGGGAAGACGCAGGCGGATCTCCTTCGTCATCTCCATGATCTCGTTCTTCTCGACCATGACCTTGTCGCTGAAAGGCACTGTCTTAGCCTGGTTCAGGACGTCATCGATCGCGTTCAGCAGATCCATGATCTCGTTCTGTCTGTCAGCTGCCATTATGATTTCCCTCCTAAAATTGATTCTATTACTTCAATAGATGCCTTGGGTACAAGATGACGGATATTCCCGCCGTACCGCAGGATCTCTTTCACAATCGTAGAACTGATGAATGAAAACTCAACATTGGTCGCCAGGAACAGTGTCTCCATCTCCGGATACAGATCACGGTTGGCCTGCGCCATCTGCAGCTCATATTCAAAATCCGAAACCGCGCGCAGTCCGCGGATTACGGTCTTGGCGTGCTGGCTCTTCATAAAGTCGATCAGCAGTCCATCAAACGAGATGATCTCGACATTATGGAGATGTCCGATCGATGCCTGCATGATCCTGATTCTCTCCTCCAGCGAAAACATCGGCGCCTTGGAGGAATTCTTGAGAATACCGATAACCAGCCTGTCTGCGAGCTTGGCCCCTCTTTCGATAATGTCCAGGTGACCCTTGGTCAACGGATCAAAGCTGCCCGGATATACTAACGTTGTCAATCTCTTCTTTTCTCCTTAGAATCGTAAATTTCGTCACGCGGTACTTTTTCTCTTTTATCTTGACAAATCCCGCGGGAATCTCAAAATCCGTATCCACGGCGGATTCGATGATCACGAGAGCCCCGTCCGTCCCGTCCCCTGGATCCGCGAGCCCGTTCTTCGCGATCACGGCAAGGATCTTCCCCTCATACGAACGATGATACGGAGGATCCGCATAGATGATGTCAAACTGCTTTCCTTCCTTATATAGATGGTCCATCGCAGAGAAAACATCCGTCTGCAGAACCGTCCCTCCGGAGAGCTTTGTCTTCGTCAGATTGCGGCGAATACAATCGGCGGCAGCCGGATCGGAATCCACAAGAACCGCCTCCCGCGCGCCTCGCGACAACGCTTCCAGACCCGCTGCCCCGCTTCCCGAAAACAGATCCAGGAACCGGCTGCCCGGTATCTCAAACTGTATCGATGAAAACACCGCTTCTTTGCGGAAATCCGCTGTCGGGCGGGTCCCCGGCCCCTCCGGTGTCTCCAGCACGATGCCTCTGGCCGTACCCGCGATAATTCTGGGCATAATAACATCACCTTACCTAAATCTTAATTGTACAGAATATTCCTGAATTGTCAAGATATTTTTCCTCACGGATTTGCGG
>CACZPA010000058.1 GCA_902782895.1 uncultured Eubacteriales bacterium | reverse complement strand
TATACAGAACGGACGCCATAAAAAGCAAAAAAGTTCTGTACGGATTTGCAGCCGAAAGCCAGACTGTACAGAACAAAAAACAAAAAACGGTTTTTGTTCTGTATAAAATGAAGGAAAGGAGCAGAACAAAACGCGAAAATTGCAAAAAGTTCGGTACAAATGACTGGGGACAGTTTTCTCTGTACAGAACAAAACGCGAAAATGAGATTTAGTTCTGTACACGAAAGTCAGTCCGACTTTAGAACTTGAACAGGACCATGAAGAAGGACCGTGAAGATCGAATTCGGTTATCACGGTCCTTTTCCTTGCATGGATAAGCACGCCAGCAGGCAGCATTTAAAAGCAAAAGACCGGCTGCGGCTTCGTGCCGTGCCGGCCCTGACTTCAATTCTGGTTTATACGAGATGAAGTCCTTTGCGGATGTAGGGCAGTACCTGTTCCCGATCCATATTCAGAACATAGGCGAACTCGTCATAGAGGAGGCTTTCCGCGCTCTTAAGCGCGTGTTCATCGGAAGCATAGAGCTTCTTGCCTTTCTTGGCGAGATTCTCCTGATGCATGTAGATGCAGCGAATCATATTCAGGATCTGGAGACGGTTTTTCTCGTCCATGATCTCTCTGTAACGGTTCTTGCGGATATCAGCGCTCTCGTCCCACATGGGGGGAAGCGTCGGAAGACACTGCATAAACCGTGAGATCTCGTCTGGCGTTACCAGCGGAAACATCTTGGATGAGAGCGTTTCGTTGTCTACCGGAACGAATATACAGGATTTTTTCTCATATACAGGACGCAGTACATAGTATTGTTTCTTTGCGCCGCCGAATTCCTTCCAGGTGATGTCCTCGATGATGCAGACACCGCGGTAAGCATAGATGACGGCCTCATTCTTGCTATACATTCAACCTTCCTTTCTATACGGGCATACAAGGCCCCAGACTTCATTGTTACGGATTTATTATAACACATTTTTTTGAAAGTTGCTCCAAAAAACTCTTTACAAATTCGTAAGAATAGTATATTATTTCTGAAGCGATACTTTTAAGTTGATCCGGGAGATCGACAAGGTTCAGACACATTTAATCTGCATATCAGCCTTGCCGCATCCTGCGGTGAGGCTTTTTTAACGGAGGTGACAGGATTGGAACTGAAGGCAGAGCTGATGGACGAGGCGGCAGTGGAGCGCACGATAACCCGTATCGCCCATGAGATTCTGGAGAAGAATCAGGGCACGGAGAATCTTGCACTGATCGGCGTGCGCCGCAGAGGCGTTCCGATCGCCAGGAAGCTCGCGGAGTGCATTCGTGAGATTGAGGGCAAGGAGATACCGGTCGGAGAGCTGGATATCAATCTGTACCGCGACGATCTGACAGAGGTGCAGGAGCTTCCCAAGGTCAATGAGACGAAGATACCTTTCAGCGTTACGGGTTCGGTCATTATTCTGACAGATGATGTTCTGTACACGGGACGGACCGCGCGCGCGGCGATTGAGGCGATCTTCATCCAGGGGCGTCCCGCAAAGATCGAGCTTGCCGTTCTGGTGGACAGAGGCCACAGAGAGCTGCCTATCCGGGCGGATTTCGTCGGCAAAAATGTCCCCACATCGCGCAATGAAGTGATTAAGGTATCTCTTCCGGATTTTGACGGAAGGACCTGTGTAGAGCTCTACGGTCTGTAAGAAGTAAGGATTACAGTACTGTAAAAATATTACAACGGAGGGTAATTCAAATGAAACTTACGTACGGAATTGATGACAAGCCGAAGTTTGGACAGCTGATCGTATTCGGCTTCCAGCAGCTGCTCGCGATTCTGGCCGCGACGATCGCGGTCCCCGCGATCGTCGGCAACGGCATGTCCCAGTCTGCGGCGCTTTTCGGCGCAGGCGTAGGCACGATCGTCTATCTGCTGTTCACGAAGTTCAGAAGCCCGGTTTTCCTGGGATCTTCCTTCGCGTTTATCGGATCGATGCTGGCGGCTTTCGCAGGAGCGGCTTCCACACAGCTCGGCTACGCCGGACTGATCTGCGGAGCGATTTTCGCCGGTCTTGTCTATGTTGTGATCTCCGCGATCGTTAAGGCCGCTGGAGTTAAGTGGATCAACAGACTGATGCCTCCGGTCGTTATCGGACCTACGGTTTCCATCATCGGTCTGTCCCTGGCTGTTAACGCGGTCGGCGATCTGACCAAGGGCAAAGTCCTTGACGCTGCAGGAGCTTCCACCGCGAGCCCGTACGTCGCTCTGATCTGCGGTCTGGTTACACTTTTCACAGTTATCCTCTGTTCCGTATACGGCAAGAAGATGGTCAAGCTGATCCCCTTCATTCTGGGAATCCTGGCCGGTTATATCTGCGCTGCGATCTTCACCGTTATCGGCAACGCGACCAACAATCCCGCGCTGCAGGTTATCGATTTCAGTGTTTTCGCTGACATGAAGCTGTTCGCGGTTCCGGATTTCACCTTTATTCAGGCCGGCACCGGACTGAAGGAAATGACCGGTTCCTACATCGCTACCGTAGCGGTTGCCTATATTCCGGTTGCGTTCGTTGTATTCGCTGAGCACATCGCGGACCACAAGAACCTGTCTTCCATCATCGATCAGGACCTGCTCGTTGAGCCTGGTCTGCATCGCACCCTGCTGGGTGACGGCGTAGGCTCCATCGCCGGCGCGCTGTTCGGCGGCTGCCCGAACACGACATACGGCGAGTCCGTAGGCTGCGTCGCGATCACCGGCAACGCTTCTATCCGTACGATCCTGACAACAGCGATCATGGCGCTTGTCATCTCTTTCTTCGGACCGTTCGTTACCTTCCTGGCAACGATCCCGAACTGCGTCATGGGCGGCGTCTGCATCACCCTGTACGGCTTCATCGCTGTCAGCGGACTGAAGATGATCCAGAACGTAGATCTTGGAGAGAACAAGAACCTCTTCGTCGTAGCGGTTATCCTGATCTGCGGTATCGGTGGACTGACCGTTTCCTTCGGTAATGTCACGATTACCTCCATCGCATGCGCGCTGATTCTGGGTATCATTACGAATCTGCTGGTCAATCGTAAGAAGACTAAATAATACAGATTCTGAACTATCAAAAAACACCGACCTCTTGGTGCACACATTTTAAAGGCGCACCAAGTAGGCCGGTGTTTTGACGTTATAAACACGATAAAGCCTGCTGTTACGAAGAGTAACAGCGTTGTTACAGCACGTCCCTTTACTGTCACGGGGTTCCCGGACTATGATGAGGCTGTAAGGAAAAACCGCACAGAGCGGAATTTTAAAAGGAGGCCTTCATCATGACATTTGGAGAGAAGCTTAAGGAAGCAAGAAAAGAAGCAGGATTGTCTCAGGAGCAGTTTGCCGAGAAGATGAGTGTATCAAGATCTGCGATAGCAAAGTGGGAATCCGACAAAGGGATGCCGGATGTAAACAATCTGAAAGCGATAGCGCAGCTGCTGAATATCAGTCTGGACTATCTTTTGGATGAGGACGAGAAGCTCAGTTTTAACGAAACGAAAGAAACCGTTGATCTTGATTCGTTGGAAGTGTCGGGCAAGTGCCGCGATAAAAAAGACGCGGCCTGCTATTCCAGATACAGCACTGCCGACGCGATTTACCCTCTCATCCGCAGAAAAAAGATGAGCAAGGGCGAGTGGCTTGCGGATCTTATCGCAGGCCCCGGCATCATCCAAGGGGCAGATTATCTGAACGACACTTCGGCGTACTATCTTGTTGAAACCGGAGGAAGACAGCTGCTGGTAAATGTATCAGTCGATTTCATAACAAGCAGAGAACTTGCCAACAAAGTAGATCCCAAGAAATTCGACTTCGGCAACTATACATTCCGAAAAGCAACCTACCAGCTGATTTGACCACCGACAGCCCACAGCCCTTGTTCCTGTTTCCGATGCCAGGTCTGCACCTGACCGCAGAAGTGACTGGCGGATTATGCTTCGCTGAATTGGTAACACAAAAAAGCGGGCACCTCGGTTGCGCCTTTAAAATGTGTGCAACCGAGTGCCCGCTTTTTGTGTTAGAGATTACTCTGAATATAATCCGCCAGATCCCTCGCTGGAACCGCCCCAGTGACCCGTCCGCATGCCGTCGCAGCCAAACATCTCCAGAAGATCCAGACGGAGACGGATCGCTGTCAGCCGCATTTCGCGGATGTCTTTATCTCTCAATGGAATTCCCCCTATTTGTAAAAGCTGTTTATACAGATGGCTGTTCTTCTAAAATCTTGTCTATTACCGGTGTATAACGCTCTTTGTTCAGCTTCTTCTCGTATTTGTGGAGCAGGACATAAGCGACCGCGACGCCCGCGATCGCGATACCCAGACACAGCCATTCCGAGAGGTTCAGCAGATAGCTGACGAGCAGCAGTACGAGAAAAACCGCCGCGGGGATCACGTAGAGCAAACTGATCGCGGACAGGAAGCCATTCTGCGTCAGGCTGATCGTGACCTTGTCGCCGGGCTTGGCGTTCGCCGCGTTCCTGGCGTACAGAACCATTTTCTGCCCGGTCAGAGAAGGCAGACAGGCGTTGCAGTGCTGACAGGCTTCGGAACGTTCGATTTCCACATTGGCAAATTCTCCCTGAAGCTGTGTCACAATACCGAATTCAGCCATTTCAGGACTCCTTTCTCTCGAGCTCGGCTGTTTCGAGACGAAGCGCTTCGGTCACGATCGACGCGTAATATTTGGCGCAAGCGGCCCGGTTCGGATGGCTGCCGGATCCGTCGATAATGTATTTATCGGCATATCCCGGCAGATTTGTATCCAGAGGACTATTGTTCCAGAGATCCGCGATACGGATGCCCCATTTGCGGCACATCTCGTGCGTCAGATCCTGCATCACGCGCTGGACCCAGGCGGTTTCACCCTTATACTGGATCGTGTCGAGGCGGGCGTTGGAACGATGGATCGCGACATAGATAATGCGCGCGTTCGGCCAGCGGGTCTTCATTAGATGGATAATATTCTCAAAGCCCCCGCAGAGCGTTGTTGTATCAAACGGACCGTCAAAGCCTTCTGAAATCGCGCCGAGGTGCGATTCGTTGCGGGCATAGCAATCATTCGTAAAGCCATTCCAGACGATGAAATCCGGGCTTGTCGCGGGCGCGTTTTCCACCTGTGTACGGATCGCGTTATCGCTGTCGATGACAGTCGCGCCGTTTACCGCAAAGATCCGCAGATTGCAGGGGAAAAGCTCCTGGATTTGCCGCATAAAGCAGTATTCCGGGTGCGTATGTCCGTAGACGATACTGTCCCCGAACGCGTAAATCGTTCTGTCTTCCAGAAAATTGTCTAAACTCATAGATGCTCCTTTTTTTCTGATCCGCTGCTGATTTACGTTCCGCTGATCGAAAGGGACTTAAACGCGACAGAAGGGCAGGTAATCGTCCGGTAGGACCATTCCAGATCGGATGCAGTCTCGGTTACGTTCATCATCATGTCGAAGAAATTGCCGGCGGCCGTGATCAGACTTACGCTGTGATCCTTCACGCCATTCTTTACATAATAACCCGCGCACTGCAGGGAGAAATCCGCCGTTACGTGATCGATTCCGGCATGCAGACCCGCGAAGCTTGTAATTACAAGGCCTTCGCCCATCTCCGCGCACAGCTCGTCGAGACTCTTGGTTCCCGGCAGGATGCAGCAGTTATAAGGCGTAATATGTACGGGAGAAGAGTAGCTGTGCTTGAAGCCGTTTCCGGTGCTTTCAGCGCCGGCGGCCATGGAGGACTTGGTATCGTGCAGCATGCAGGAGAAAACGCCCTTGTCCACGAGCACCTTGCGGCGTGTCGGGCATCCTTCATCGTCATAGTTACGAATATTCAAGGCGTCTGTGCAGCGCGGATCATCTACGATCGTGATCTTGTCGGAGAAAATCTGCTGTCCGAGCTTGCCGGCGAGCGGAGAGATGCCCTTGCCGATATCTTCTCCGGAGAACATCGGAACCATCGCGCTGAAAAGACTGGTCATGGCCTTTTTATCCAGAATGACCTTGTAGGATCCGGTCGGGACAGAGGAGCCGCCCAGCTTGCCGAGCACGTCGTCGGTCAGCTCTTTGACGAAATCATCGAGATCGAGCTTCGCGAGATCCTCTACAACGCGGATATTGTAATCGTTTTTGATCTGATCATCCTGACGGGCGGCGCATCCGGCGACAAAGATCTGTGCAGCGCCGGCGTCCTCGACATGCAGTCCGAGAGAGTTGGTGATCTCGATGGAAGTAGAGGTCTCCTGCCATTCGATTTCACTGACCATGAAGATGCGCGGATCGGCAGCGAGGATCTTCTGTTCCGCCTCCTGCATGACCTTGCGGATCTCGTCCATGGACGGACGGGTGTATGTATGGTTGTTTGCAACCGTTTCAGTCGCTTCCGCCTTGCGCAG
>CACZPA010000057.1 GCA_902782895.1 uncultured Eubacteriales bacterium | reverse complement strand
GCAGCGAGAAGAAACCGCTCCGGCTTCGGAGCGGTTTCGTAGATGTTATTCTCCATGTTCGTAATCCGCGATGAGATCCCAGATCTCTGTCGTATCCCAGCCGTAGTACCACAAGGCGACACCTCCGAGCTCCTTGGCCTTCGCAAGATCGATCCTGAGCTGCATGGATCTTGCGTCCTCCAGCCATACACGGCTCTTGGAATTGTCCCCGTAAATAATCTCCGCGTAGTACTGTCCCGTCGTACGGTCCCACTCGACCTCTTCATACCAGTCGTTGTTGACCAGATCCCACGCTTCCTCCATACTGATCGTGCGCGTGTACTCCGGCATGACCATGCCCGACGCGGTCAGACTCCAGACACGGGTGTAAAGCGGCATACACAGAACCAGCTTCTCGGACGGAATTCCTTCTGTCAGAGCGTCCTGCACGCCAGCCTGCACCCATGGATAAGAAGCGACGCTGCCGGCGGTCGTATCATTCGCGTAATGCTCATCATACGCCATCAGGCAGATATAGTCACAGACATCACCCATAACGTCATAGCGGTAATAGCCGTTCCAGCCGGTCGGCACGTTCAGATCCACCGAAACGACACAGCCCTCGGGACGTACCGTCGCCGACAGTTCTCTCATGAACTGCACGAAATACGGTCCGATCTCTTCCGGCAGTCCTTCGAGGTCGATATTGATGCCGTCAAAACCATAAATCTTATAGAACTCCAGGATCTGCTGGACCATCGTCTGCCGGCGCTCGGTGTCTTTCATCAGCTCGGTCAGCTTTTCGTTCAGGTCGTCGTAATAGTTATCGACGTTTTCCAGTGTCACCCAGACCTTATATCCGTTCTCATGCATCCAGTCGATGTAATCCTGGCTGGACGCGTCATACAGATACGCGTTGCCGTCGTCGTCCTCCATAATATGCAGGAAAAGCGGCGCTACAACCTTCAGCGTATCCGACGTTACAACCTCGGTATAATGCTCCATCGCGTCGCCACCGAGGTATCCGCCGTAATCCGCCGAGAAATACTGCCAGATCACGGAAATCGGCAGGTCCATCTTCTTAGAGGCCGGCAGCTCATAGGTATCCAGCTGAATGGTCTCCGCCTGCTCGTAACGGACTCCGCTGACGGCTTCCTTCTTGACATAACCGATCTTACCGTCACGGTCGGCGATCTTATAATAGTCTTCCTCTTCTCCGAAAACGATCAGCGTCTCGCCGGCGGTAAGCTCGCGGTATACTTCATAACCCTTGCTGAAGCCGAACATCTGCCCGAAAGGATTCCCTTCCTGCGGATGTACCTTCAGATACTGCGTCTCTCCGGTATCCTGCACGTCAACGTAACGGCGCGTAGCGTCCTCCAGGACCAGTACATTCGAAGCCTTGTCATACAGGAACTCCACACCGTAAAGATCTGTCACCGCGGCAGCGCGCATATAGACATTGCCGGTCACAGGCTCCGTATTCTCCGGAAGCTCCGGCTCGATCGCGGTCTCTTCCAGGGATTCTTCAACAGACTCCTCCTCGGACTCTTCCATAGACTCGCCGGAGGAATCCTCCTGACTCTCAGAGGATTCCTCTCCGGCGATAAATTCAGATGACTCTTCTTCGGAAGATTCCTCTTCGGGTTTATCTTCCACAAACAGGAAAGTAGGCAGACCGCTTGCGCCGCGTCCGTTCTTCAGATCATAGGCAGGTCCGATCTCACAGTTCATAACGCGCGTGGAAGTCGTGTAGATGATCCGGTTCGCTTCTTCATCATAATAGAACCGTTCACCGGCATACGCGGCGTTCACGGTGTCCAGATCCACGTACAGCTCGCTGCGGTAGGTATAATACGTCGGATTCTCAGTATCATAGCCTTCCGTTGAAAGAACGATGACATCTCCTTCGTCCTTGGTCTTGGGAATCTCGGAGTCCGTCTCCACCGTCACATAGTGCTCCATATGGGAAAACGCGTCTTTGGCGTACCGGAACACGTATACGACCAGACCGGCAAAAACCAGAACTCCTAAAAGGATGCTCCATTTCTTCATACAATCAAGTCTCCTACTTCAATAATACAACTGCAGTTCTTCTATATTACAGCTTTCTGCCAATTGTGTCAAGATTAAGAGCGATCTTGTTATTGGCTTTCGTGATCTCCTGCAGGCGGTTCTCGGGATCGATCTCCACGTAGCAGCCCTTCAGATCTGTCAGATGATGCAGATAGAAGATGACCTCACGGGTACGCGGCAGCAGATCCGTCGGTGCTTCCAGAGGCGGCAGCAGCGCGCTCTTGAGCACTTTTCCGTCACGGTCCTTCAGCACGACCTCGACCTCCGGTGTCGCCACGGCGCCGAGCGAATGGATCCGTACATTGATACCGTGATCAAATACCTGGATATCGTTCTCGCTGACACCAAGGTCCGGTCTCTGCCAGTACGGCGTATCTTCCTTCAGCAGACGCATTTCCACAACGGTGGTCTTGCCCGCCGCAAAAGCAACACGCGCTCTCTCGGTATACGCGAACGGCACTTCGCGGCGCTCGATGTTCTCGTCCGCTCTGTCGTCGTCGTTGGTGTCCACGCCGGTCACAACCTCCCACAGACCCGGTGTCACGACCTGTCCGATCACATCCGCGTAAACGTCATGATCAGAAGTGTTGTAGACAACGATCCGCAGATGGTCTTCTTCGCAGACAGGCGTCAGGATCGCGACACGCTCGTCGTCACACCAGTTGGTGAAACGCCACGCGATACGGTTCATCGGGAACGCGTAACGGGTCTGCACGTCGGAAGGATCCGCCAGACGGTCGCAGTACAGCGCGCAAGGCTCGCTGTAGACACGGTCGATCCACGGATGTCCGTCCGTATTGTAATACTCCTTAAACGCCGCGAGCACGTTCAGCTTCTCATAACGCTTCGCGACGATGTCCTTGTCGATAACATCCTCCGTCCCTGCCTTGATCGGATGCAGCGGATAACCGGTATCGGAAAGCGTCGTGCCGCCCTTGTCGGCCTTCGGCATCAGATCCCAGTACTTCTGCTCCTTCAGCAGGACAGCCGCCGGCGCGAGAAGCGCGCGTTCACCACTGCGGCGGTGCGAGATCTCCGGGACCTCGTAATCGTCTTCAAAACGGATATAGGAATGGATATAATTCTCATCCGGATGATAATGCGCGATCAGGCCGTCCGCCATCTCCCGCAGGATCCGCAGCAGATACGGGTTGCCGTTATACTGCGCGACATACCAGGCGATCGCCGGAGAAATATAGCAGCAGGACTGCTGGCTGCCCCACGGCTGGTCATAAGCGATTACAGAACCGCTGTAGAAACAGGATTTGACAAGTCTGTTCCCGGCCTTGTTAACACCGGTGATCCACTCGAGCTGACGTCCGATCTCAAACGCATGCTCCAGCCATTCCGGGCTGCCCGGACGTACGGCCATGCAGGCCGCAAGACTTACCTGTCCCTCTTCGGAGGAATGCAGCTCATCCGCCTGAAT
>CACZPA010000056.1 GCA_902782895.1 uncultured Eubacteriales bacterium | reverse complement strand
TTAACGGCAACACAGTTGAAGGTGCCGCGCAGCTTGTTGACAACAAGCGTCGCAAGAGCTTCGCCCTCAACGTCCTCCGCGATGATCAGAAGGCGTGCGCCCTGCTGTACGATCTGCTCCAGAATCGGAAGGATATCCTGAATGTTGCTGATCTTCTTATCGGTGATCAGGATATAGGGGTTGTCCAGAACCGCTTCCATCTTGTCCATATCCGTGCACATATAAGCGCTCAGATATCCGCGGTCAAACTGCATTCCTTCTACAAGGTCAAGCTCGGTCTCCATGGTCTTGGACTCCTCAACGGTGATAACGCCGTCATGAGAAACCTTCTCCATAGCGTCAGCAACCATGTTGCCGACTTCCGGATCGCCGGCGGAGATCGCTGCGACCTGCGCGATGTGATTCTTGCCGTTTACAGGGGTAGAAATCTCTTTAATAGAAGCAACGGCAGCCTCAGTAGCCTTCTGCATACCCTTTCTCAGGATGATGGAGTTGGCGCCGGCAGCAATGTTCTTCAGACCTTCCTGGATCATGGCCTGAGCCAGAACGGTAGCGGTCGTGGTGCCGTCTCCGGCTACGTCATTGGTCTTGGTCGCGACTTCCTTAACGAGCTGTGCGCCCATGTTCTCAAACGGATCCTCGAGCTCGATCTCCTTGGCGATGGTAACACCGTCGTTGGTGATCAACGGAGTGCCGTACTTCTTGTCCAGAACAACATTGCGTCCTTTGGGTCCCAGTGTGATCTTAACGGTATCGGCAAGGGTATTGACACCCTTCTCCAACGCGTTTCTTGCTTCGATACCATGCTTGAGCTGTTTAGCCATAATGATTTCCTCCTCTTATTTCTCTTATTCTTCTACAATCGCCAGAATGTCGCTCTGCTTTACAACGATATACTCTTCGTCATGCAGCTTCACGGTCGTTCCCGCGTATTTGGAATAGATAACCTTATCGCCGACTTCAACCTGCATCTCGACTTCCTTGCCGTCAACGGTGCCGCCGGGGCCAACTGCGATAACAAGCGCTTCCTGGGGCTTCTCCTGAGACTGTGTGGTCAGGATGATGCCGCCCTTGGTCTTCTCCTCTGCTTCCAGCTGTTTTACAACAACCTTGTCTCCTAACGGAACTAACTTCATAACTGTAACCTCCCTTTAATATCTACGCCGGGCCAAATCGAGGCTGCGCGAATGTCTTTGTCTTGTTAGCACTCTTTTAGTCTGAGTGCTAACAAAGCATATAATAACCCTTTTGCTATATAAGCTCAACTCCGGTTATTCCTGATATTCTGCCTGATTCATCTTAAATCTCTTGTTTTCTCGCTAATTCACGTTTATTTTACGAATCTCTCGTTTTTCTATTTTTCTTGTATATTCGTATCCGTGTGAAAAGAGCTTGTGTCCCGGCAGGGAAAGCAGGTACAGATCCGTCGTCCTGGCTTCCGCCTCAAACGTCCGAACGGCTGCTTCCGAGAGCCCTTCAAGATCGGAGGATCGCACTACGAGCGGCAGGCTGCTCCGGCGGCCGACCGCGGCAAGCACCTCGTCGCTGCCTGCGCCGAGGATCCGCAGATAGGCCGGGCCTTTGCTCCACTCGCAGGCTTTACGCTCTTCCTCGGTGATCCCGAGCGCGAGATTCATCAGCAGGCGGCGCACACGTGCGGCCGGGTACCTTTTGGTAACATTCGCCTGCAAAAGCTCTGCAAACGGATGATAGGCCGCCATACTCTTCAGCACGCGGTTCAGCAGACCCTCTCCGTCTTCCGGAACCGTCCCGCTGAGCGTTCTCTCTGCATTCGCGTACAGAAGCGTTGTGAAAAAGTCCGGATCCGGCATTCCGTATCCGTCCCGCAGTGCTTCCCGTACGATGTCCGGACTCTCGAGCGTCTCTGGAAACTGTCCCTCTGTTAATGCTTTGCGGATCTCTTTCGCGGATTCAGCAGCCGTATCGTGTGCGGCTGTGCGCGGTACGAGATATAACGGAATATCCGCGCCGTACTCCTGCAGGGCTATCAGGTATTCGACCGCAAGGATATCGTTGGGATTGCGCAGCACCTCCGCGTCGGGTCCAAGCGCTTTGGAAACCGCGCTTTGCCGCGCCGCCGCGAACCCAAGACCTTGCTCCAGTCCAGCTGTGAGCGCTACTTTATATGCAGCCGGCTCTTCCCGCAGCAGTCCGGCGACTCTCTTCAGCTTCTCGGGATCACAGCACTCGGATCCACAGGAAACCGCGTCCACCCCGGCAGAGAGCAGGATCCGTATCCCTGCCCGCGCGAAGCTCTGGGCACCGGACATTGCGTAGATCACAGGGATTTCAGCGACAAGCTCCGCGCCGCCCTCAAGCGCGGCACGGGTCCGGATGCCTTTCTCCAGCACGGCCGCTTCTCCCCGCTGGGTAAAGTTTCCGCTCATCGCGCAGATCACCGTATTCGCGCCGCTCAGGTGCTTCGCTTCGGCGATCTGCCACCTGTGCCCCTGATGAAAAGGATTGTATTCACATACGATCCCGACTGTTTTCATGCCGCTGCCCTCCGTCCTGCGCCACGCTCTGCCTGCACATCCCGCCAGAACATTCCGGCTGAATATCCTGTCTGAACGTTCCGGCTGAATATCCCGCCGGCGCTTCTTTCCGCATAAAAAAGCCGCTGGCCCTGACGTTCCGGCAGGGTACCGGCGGCTTGTCCGTCTTATCAGAACGGTTCGTCTCTCAGCCAGATTCCAAAGGCGTTGCTGGTCGCCGCGTACTGCTCCTCCAGAGCATCGATTGCGGCGGTATAATCCGCGCTGCGCTTAGCCGCGCCGACCTGTACCTTCCAGTACTCGCGTCCTTCGCTGATATAGTAGACGACATAGTAACCGTTATCTTCCTCGATCACGGCCGTGTCGCCGGCTTTTCTCGCGCTGTCAAAAATCCAGTCGCTGACCGCGTCCGTTCCCTTGGTGACCTCTTCCTGCAGACCGCCCTCCGAGCTCAGCTCGGAATACTGATCCGCAAGCGCCGCGAAGCTCTCCTCGGTCGCCGCTCCGGCCTTCCACTCATCCAGAATGCCTTCTGCCTTGGTCTTGGCCGCTTCCATAGCTTCTGTATCCTCTGTATCTTCTACAGAAATATAGATGTTCCGGACATTCGCGGTCTTGTAATCCTGACGGTAAGCTGTCTTATCCAGGTAAACCGCATAGCAGCCCGTGCCGTCCGTCATCTCGATCACGGCGGTGTCGCCGGCTTTTCTCTCGTCGGCAAAAGCCCACGCGGCCAGATTCTCATCACGGTTCTTCAAAGAAGTCCAGGAAACCAGCGTGCGTGCGGTCGTATCCGTAATCTCCGCCTTTTCCGTACTCTCTTCTGTGCTGTTCTCTGCGGTCTCGCTGTCCGCCTTGGCTTCATCTCTTGCCTTCAGCTCCGCAAGAGCCTTCTCTGCATACTGATCGGCCGTCGTTACACCGTTCAGGAAAGCGTCAGCTTCCGCCTTGGCGTCTTCCAGCGTCTTATCATCAGCCTGTGTAAAGTCCAGATAACGGAGATCGACGTAAGTATAGGTTTCCTTAACGTCGCTCTGGTAATACGCCTCGAGCTCGTCATCCGTATACTCCAGTCTGCCGCGGATAACATCCGAATACTCGGACGCAAGGGCAACGTCCGAAGCGATCTGACGCATCAGCTTCTCATTCACGCCGCGGCCGTATGCCTGACGCAGATACTGATTGACAGACACATTGGCCTGCTTCGCGTAGGCAGCCACTGTCGTCATCTGCGCTTCCACCTCGGCCTGTCCTTTCTCCGAAAGCGTGATGCCCTCGGCCTTGGCCGCGCTGACCAGCGCTTTCACGTTCTGGATCTTGGCCTTTGCCTCATCCTCAAAGAACTCCGCCCAGGTCTGATCCTCTGTATACGGCTGCTTCTTCAGCGACTGTGTCGTCAGGAACGGCAGATACTGTCCGTTCGTGTACTGATAATACGTATTGTAGGTCGAAATGACCTGATCGGAATAATAGTAATCAAATTCAGCGGAACTGACTCTCTCGTCGCCAACCTTCATGGCTGTTGTCAGTCTGCGGACAAATCCCGCTTCAAAGAAAACGATTACTCCGGCAACGAGAATGACCGCAAGCGCAATCAGGAGCCCGTTCAGTTTGCTGCGGGTGCTCGGCTTGATCTTGGCATTCTGCATCTTCTGCAGCTGCTTTTTTCTCTTCTGCGCGTCTGCCCGGCGCTGCGCAAACTTATCTTTCTCTTCACTCATATTCCTCATCCTCCAGACATACATTGCGGACAACAAAACAGATCACGGCCCGCACTAACCTATAAAGGATACCATACGAGCCGCGAAAAATCAAGTATTTTTGCACAGACGTTTCACTGTCAGGCAGTTTGTTTACGGTTTATTTACGTTTATTTGCCCATCTCTACCGTAACAACCTTCTCATCGGTTGCAAGTTCACCCTTAAGAATATCTACTCGCAACGTTACAGAAGTAATGCCGTTATAATCCGGAAGATTCTTTTTCAGTTCGACCATGCTGAATTCTGCGTAATCCTCTTTTTCCTCTTCATCTAAACGCGCATACTCAAGAAGATCATACTCAACCAGGTCGATCCCGTTGATGGCTTGAATCTGGATGCTTGCCCTCATGCCGTCCTTTAAACCTGAAGATTCAAAATTGATTCTAAAATCAACATCGGAAGAGCGAACATAGTAATCCGAATCCTTCAGTATGATTTTAATTCCGTTTTCATCATAAATCACAGTTTCCGGAAGCTTTACAGTTGGATCAGCTCCTACACGGGCAAGTGGATCGAGTACAAGTTCAGCCTGTTCTTCCGCACTTGGGAACACCTTAGCGTCTTCAGGAATCCGTCCCGGTTCTACCTCGATGATGAAATGGTATGCACTGGCCTGGAATTTAAAAGATATCGTATACCCGCTATCGATTTTCTGCACGCCATTTTTATGATTGTCCCAGTATGCATCTTTATCCTTAAAGAATTCTTCAAGAAGAGACTCCGTCTCCTCGCGTACAGCACCTTTTAGGAAAAAGTCGGCAAAGGCCTCAAATCCCGCTTTTTTCTCTGCTTCATCACTGCCGGAATAAATAAACTCAGCCGAATAGATCCGCTCTCCTCCATCCAGTTCCAGTTCGAGCTCAAACTGCGGTTCTTCCGCCTCCCACGATGAAAAATCTCCATACTGTATGTTCCGATGAATATAGGTATTCGGTTTATCAACAGTTTCTAGATATTGATAAACATCATCCGGCGAATAAGGAAGGACTTCATAATCGCCAAGAGGATCTAATCGGAATGACGCTCTGTTTTTGTAACTTACACGGAGAGAATAAGAATCATTGTTAATCTTTTCCTCTTCTTCCAAGGTTGTAACTTTTTCGATCAGTTCTTCTGCACCATCCAGTGTGATTCCGGTTGTCTGTGAAAACGCCTGCCAGGCTGCAAGCAGTTTTCCGGGGATCTCTTCTGTATTGTTTTTTGATTTCTTAACACTGTAAGTTACAGACGTTAATGTCTTCTTATCCGGAGTCACATCGCCGGTAACAGTATAATCACCGGCAGCAGCATATAGACTCGGTTCCCCCCATACCGGTTCTGCTTCCTGACCATATTCTTTCAGGAAAGCGGCAAGCTCTTCCGATGAATGGAAGATAAAGTCTGTGACCGGAGTTAAATCTTCGGCAGGTGTTAAGTCTTCAGCAGGCGTTACCTCAGAAGCAGCAGACTGTTCTACACTTTTATCTGCAGCAGAGGAATTCTCTTGCTTCTCAGATCCTTTATTATCTGCCTGGCTGCTCGTTGCAGGAGCTTGCTGACAGGCTGCCATCGATACGGCCATAAGCACTACAAGGAATAAAGCAAGCATTCTTTTCATTTTTTCATTCTATCCTTTCTCTGATATACAACGAATATCCGTATGACGCGATCTACCGTATTACTCGTCTGACGGTTTCAGAACCTCGACGAGGGTTCCGTCCGGATTGTAGTGTTTCTCCTGCAGCAGATTGCCGTTCTGATCATATTCGGATCTCCAATAACCGAACATCGTACCATCCGCGTAGAATCCGTCATAACCGGTTTCCTCCTTCAAATACAGACATGCCTGTTCCTATTCCCGGATCAATCCGGAAATAAGAAAAAACCGGCCGGACCATACGGACCGGCCAGTATATTCTCATCTGTACAGAGAACCGAATTATTCGATGATCTCGGTAACGGAACCGGAACCTACGGTACGTCCGCCTTCACGAATAGCGAAGCGCAGACCGACTTCCATAGCTACCGGATAGATCAGGTCAATGGTCATCTCGGTGTTGTCTCCAGGCATGCACATCTCGGTGCCTTCCGGAAGAGTGATAACACCCGTAACGTCAGTTGTACGGAAGTAGAACTGAGGACGATAGTTGGAAACGAACGGAGTATGACGTCCGCCCTCTTCCTTCTTCAGAACGTAAACCTGTCCCTTAACCTTGTGGTGAGGGGTAACAGAACCGGGCTTGGCCAGAACCTGTCCGCGCTCGATCTCGTTTCTCTGAATACCACGAAGCAGGCATCCGACGTTGTCGCCGGCCATAGCCTCATCCATGGACTTGTGGAATGTCTCGATACCGGTTACAACATAAGCCTGGGTCTCGCGATGCAGACCTACACGCTCAACGCTGTCACCAACATGCAGAACGCCACGCTCTACACGACCGGTAGCAACAGTACCACGACCGGAAATGGTCATAGTATCCTCAACCGGCATCAGGAACGGCTGATCTGCCTTACGGTCCGGAGTCGGAATGTA
>CACZPA010000055.1 GCA_902782895.1 uncultured Eubacteriales bacterium | reverse complement strand
ATGATTCAGACAGTAGGTGATAAAAGCCGTTGTCTCTTCGACATTCTTGCCCGCTATGGGGTTCTGACGGCACAGCGCGACCAGTCTTGGCACCTGCTCTTCAGGCAGATAAAGATAGCGGGACGCCGCCGCATCCATATAATACTGATAGAGCTCAACCAGCAGCTGTTGATACCGCGGCCCGCGATCTGTCTCCTGGTTTGCCTGATTCTCCTGTTCGTCCTGGTCACCTTGGCCGTCCTGATCACCTTGGCCGTCTTGCCCTTCCTGGTCTGCCTGACCTTCCTCTCCTTCAGACTCCACTGCAGCATCGGACAGCTCTGTGGAAATCTGTCCCTCTTCCAGCAGCTCCAGAAAAGCATTCGCTGTCTCCGCGTTAAACGTCAGTTTTTCGCGCTTCAGCCAGTCATAAATCAGGCCATTATCTCCGGCTTTCTGTCCGATCCACGCGGATTCCAGCTCGGGCTGCGGGCGCCCGACCGGAAGATCCGGCCACATTTCCCGGACGTTTGAGCTCAGGATTCGAACAATCATCTGCTGCGGCTCCTGTCCCTCAGCAAGCAGGGAATTCAGATCATACCACAGATACGGCAATATCTCACGTGCCCTTTCCTGCTCCTCTTCCGTAAATTCCGACAAAAGCGCGCTCTCATCGTCCGTATACCAGTATCCTCCCTGATAATCCTTACCGATGTAAGTCCTTAGATAGATTGTCTCGGAAGGCCGTTCTTTCAGTACAACTTCATACAGAGGCACATGCTCCGGGTAAATATTGCCCCTGTTAACGATCCCGTCAAAATCCGAAGCCCGGCCATCTTCCCGGCGGAATGTATTGACAACCCAGCCCTCCGCCTTATTGGCCACGGCATAGAATGTATTTGCGTATTTTCCGACGGAGAACCAGGAAATTACGGCAAAAAACAGGCAGAATCCTGCCGTAGCGATGATCGGCATAATGGAGAAACTGCCTTTTTTACGGTTGCTCTCGCGTGTCCAGAAAGCGGTCTGGAACAGCAGCATGCACAGGACTGTCAGAAAGCCCGGCGTAATTCCGGCAAGACAGATTCCGATCAGCAGAACAGTCGTTAAGATATAAAGGATCCAGTATAGATGTAAAACGCCTGTCAACAGAAAGATCAGATAAGAGAAAACTCCTGCGGCAAAGCAGACTGCCGCCGTGACATTCCGGATCGCCTCATGGTAAAAACGTGTTCCGAACAAATAGTTGAATACGGCTGTAAACTCGTTCTGCAGTGTGGTATTCCGTAAGGCAGCCCATGTTCCCAACAGCGGAATCAGTATCACAACGCTCCACTTCCATTTGCCGGGAACAAACCGCAAAACCGCAAAGAAGAAGACAGAAATCAGTATCGCGAACACAAAAACTACCGCCCGGCTATAGGGAAGTCCGACGGTATCTTCTATGATAAACAGAAACGCAAACAGTCCTGCCAGCCAGAACAGCAGATTAAACCACGATTCGGCGGCTTGAGATTTCTTCTTCATAATGTTCTCTTGAAAAACCGAACAGAAGTCTGCCCTTGTAATGCAAGGACAGATCCCTGTCAAAATAAAACTCACCGACCGACATTTCATCCGTTTTAAGGCTGCTTGGCGGTCTTCTTCGCACTCCGGCCGCTTTTGCCTCCTTGTACAGACGGATCATAAAACGGTCTAATTGTTCCGTATTGCCGATCCGCACCGGGTTCTTCCTGCCTGCCGCGCTGCCCGGATGAATCCGTACGTCTGCATGCAGATCCAGAAGTCCTGTCACGATCGCATACAGGACTTCATACCAGATCCCGCGCAGATCCATCGGCACTTCTTCGATGGGGCAAAGCGATACAGCCGGAATTTGCAGGTTTTCTTCCTCATATCGTCGGTACCAGAGTTCATCCGTCCGCGCGCTGATATTCCAGTTGATATTACGCAAGGGCTGACCGTCCTGGTATTCTTTCAGCTCATACCGGTCGGAAAGCGGCGTATATCTTCTGGATGCCTGCTCTTCCTCTTCTTCCGTCAATAGTCTCGACGCGGAAAAAGAAATCTGTGCTCTCCGAAACGGCGGCAACACAAACACATCCTCCGTGTTATGTTTTGTCCGCACGCCTAAATGAAACAGGAGCAGCCAGTCATATATCCGCACTTTGCGGATGCGGAACTGCAGGATTCCACAGGACTGCGCTTCTACGCCATAGTCCAGCAGCATTTCTTCTTTTCCGTCCGTCTGCAACGTGCGCAGCTCCGGTTCGGAAAAACGCCCCGATGTATCTTCCTTATCACAGATCACTTCGATTCTGCCGCTCGGAAGCAAACCTTTATTCCGGACTTTGACCTGCACATTGACATTCCGTCCCTTGCGTGCGCCTATTCCTTCGGCAGTAAAACGGACATCCAACAGCAGCGAGGTGATGATCAGAATGAGGAACACCCCGACAAACAGAAGAAGTTCTGTTAACGCAAGGTACAGCAGTGCCGGCGACCGGAACAGGCCTGCCAGATACCAGGTACCCAGAATCAAAAGCAAAAACAGAAATCGTCTCATAACGGAAAGGCTCAGCGGCCGATACCCGGCTTCTCGGTATCTTCGAGGATTTTCTCCGCCGCCTTCTGTCTTGTCATACCCTCGGCATCGCTTTCTTCTGTCAAAGAGATTCTGTGCTGTACGACATACAGGAACTGATCAGCGGCGTCTGAAGGCGCGACAAAATCTCTCCCGTCCAGATAAGCCGAGGCGCGGGCCATCGCAGCAAGCGCGAGCGAAGCTCTGGGGCTGGCTCCAAGACGGAGGTCCGGAGCTGTTCTGGTTTTGCGGATCAGTTCCGCCATATAATCCACGATATTGTCTTTAATGTAGATCTTTTTAATCTCCTCACGGATCGCGGCAAGTTCTTCTCTGGTCAGGATCGGCTCCAGACGCGCTATCTTCTCCCGCGCATCCATTTCACCACGGATCAGCGTCATTTCGCTGTTTTTATCCGGATATCCCATGGAAAGAGAGATCATAAAGCGGTCCGTCTCTGATTCCGGAAGCCGCACGGTACCGGCACTTCCGTAGGGGTTCTCCGTGGCGATAACGATAAAGGGCACCGGAACCTGCCGTGTTATGCCCTCTACCGTTACATTTCCTTCCTGCATGACTTCAAGAAGTGCTGACTGTGTCCTTGCCGAAGCACGGTTCAACTCGTCCGCAAGCAGCAGATTGGTGAAAACCGTACCCTGCTGATACACAAATTCTTCTTTATCTCTGCGGTATATGGAAAAACCTGTCAAATCTGACGGCAAAACGTCAGGCGTAAACTGCATCCGCCGAAAATCCAGATCCAGCAGTTTCGCCAGGGTTAAGGCAAGCGTCGTCTTGCCGACACCCGGAATATCCTCAAGCAGAATATGACCGCCGGCCAATACTGCCAGAACGACCTCCTTTGTCTCTGTCTCTTTACCCAGTATGACTTTATTCATACTTTCCAACAGTTGGTTCAGTTTATTTCTGGTTGCATCTTGCTGCAGCTGTGGCATAAGTATCCCTT
>CACZPA010000054.1 GCA_902782895.1 uncultured Eubacteriales bacterium | reverse complement strand
GAATCGTACTGCAGACGAAGAGCCCGGACAAGACCGAGGAGACCGAGAGTACGATCACCTTCGACGAGATCGCCTATACCTATGACGATCTGGAGGTCGATCAGGACGCGGTCGATCAGGCCGCTGCCGACGCACTTGCAGCCAAGCGCGAAGAGCATGCCGCATATCTGGAGAATGACGGCGAACTGATCTTCGCCGACTGGATCCGGGAGACGGAAGGGATGACGCTGACGCAGTACCAGCAGAAGCTGGTGGAGGAAGCGGAAAAGACCATCCCGTACCAGAAGACGTTTACGTATTACATCCGTGAGATACCGGGACAGGATCCGAACGTGGTCTATGACCGGAAGCTGCGTGTCGTTCGCGTAAAGGCAGTCGACGGAGGAGACGGAAAGATCAATACCTTCATCACGTATGGAGAGGAAGGGACAGATACAGAAGTCCGTTTCGTCAATCCGAAACTGTCGGATCTGAAGGTCGTCAAGAAAGACAGCGTCACACTGGAGACGCTTCCGAGAGCGGCGTTCACGATCAAACAGGGAGACAAATACCTGCAGGCGGACGGAAGTCTGGCAGAAGAAGAACATATCTTCGAGACAGATGAGAACGGCCTGATCCAGGTGAAGAAGATCCCGGGCGGCGAGTACGTGCTGCACGAGACGGAAGCGCCTGAAGGCTATACGGCCGCGGAAGATATGACCTTCACAGCATATAACGGCAGAATCCTTGTTGATGAAGAAGAGACCGAAGAGGTAACGGTTACGGACGATGCACTGACGGAAATCACTGTAACAAAGGTCTGGGACGATGAGGATAACTATGACGGCATCCGCCTGAGCGCGGAGGAATTCACCGCGAAGCTGCGGCTGCTGGCAGACGGCGAAGAGGTAACCGGGTACGAGCCGGAGGTGACGGATAACGGAGACGGCACCTATACGGTGAAGTACAGCGATCTGCCGAAGTACGCGGAGGATCAGGAGATCGTCTATTCCGTGAAGGAAGACGCGATCGATGGATATACCGCGGAGCCGGATGAAGCGGAGAACGGAGGAACGATCACCAATGTCCATATGTCGGAGACGACCGAGATCAGTATCACGAAGCAGTGGGATGACGTGGAAGATCAGGACGGAATCCGTCCTGGCGCGGAAGAATTCGCCGCGAAGGTGCATCTGCTGGCGGACGGCGAGGAAGTGACCGGGTATGATCCTGAGGTGACGGATAACGAAGACGGCACCTATACGGTGAAGTACAGCGGACTGCCGAGGATGGCGGAGGATCAGGAGATCGTTTATTCCGTGAAGGAAGACATGATCGACGGCTATGCCGCGGAACCGGATGAGGCGGAGGACGGCGGAACGATCATCAATAAGCACGTACCTGCAGTGACCACGCTGACGGTAAAGAAGGTGTGGAACGACGCGGAGGATCAGGACGGAATCCGGCCTGAGAAGCTTGAGGTCATGCTGAGCGACGGAACGGAGACTGTTCAGACCGTCATCCTGACTGCGGAGAACGGGTGGAACGCGACGGTAGAGAAGCTTCCGATGTTCAAAGACAGCGAAAAGATCGAGTACACATGGACAGAAGGCGAGATGCCGGAGGGATATGAGCTTGAAAGCAGCGAGAAGGTCGGAACGATAACGACGCTGACGAATGTACATACTCCGGAGGAGCATGAGGAATCCGAACCAGAAGAGTCCGAACCTGAGGAATCCTCTGAGCCCGAAGAATCTTCTGAGCCCGAGGAATCTTCCGAGCCCGAGGAGTCTTCTGAACCTGAAGAGTCTTCCGAACCTGAGGAATCCTCTGAGCCCGAGGAGTCTTCCGAACCCGAGGAATCTTCCGAGCCCGAGGAGTCTTCTGAACCTGAAGAGTCTTCCGAACCTGAGGAATCCTCTGAGCCCGAGGAATCTTCTGAACCTGAGGAATCCTCTGAACCTGAGGAGTCCTCTGAAACTGAAGAATCCTCCAAACCTGAAGAGTCCTCCAAACCTGAAGAGTCCTCCGAACCTGAAGAGCCCTCCAAACCTGAAGAGTCCTCCGAACCTGAAGAATCTTCTGAGCCTGAAGAGTCTTCTAAACCTGAAGAATCTTCCAAACCAGAAGAATCTTCCAAACCAGAAGAATCCTCTAAACCTGTACCTCCCACTGGAGATCATTCAAATCTGCCATTGTGGACAGGAATGTTCGGCGTTTCGGCTTTGGGCATAATCGCACTGCTCGTAACCGGACGCAAGAGGAAAGAAGATCAGGAGAGCTGAACCTGGTTCTGTGTTTCTGAATCATGCTTTTGAATTCTGAATTAAGAAAGGGTCGGGCCTGAAGAGCCCGGCCTTTTCGTTCTAGTAAGTTCATTCTAACAGACGTGCTTTAGCAGACGTGTTTTGGAAGGCACGTTCTGATAGGCTCGTTCTGATAAGCTCGGTCAGGACCCTTCAAGTGTAAGCTTTCGTATGGAAATACCGTTTGCTTTTCCGGGAAGATGGCGTATAATACATAGCAGTGTATGACAGCAAAAGAAACATTGGAGGGACAGAACAATGCATCTTACGTTCAAGAAAGGTTTTGACGGAGATCTGGAGAAATTGCCGAAGAAAGAGGTGCCCGGTGCGGTACAGTTCCGTGAATATGAAAGCATGGAGAAGCTGAGCCTGATCGCAAATCTGCTTGCAATCGTCATCGCGGTCATTTGTGCAGTGCCGGTTTTCTTTGCGATCAAGAAGACGTTCCAGACAAATGGATTTGAATTCGGGCTCTGGCAGATAATCCTGCTGTTCGTTCTGGAAATCGTAACGATACCGGTCCACGAATGCCTGCACGCAAGCATGTTCCGCGGCGAAGTAGAGTTTTATACCTACCTGAAAAAAGGCCTGGCCTTTGTGGTCGGCCCGGAGGATATGACAAAAGGCCGCTTCGTGATGATGAGCCTGCTGCCCAATCTGGTGCTGGGCATCGTGCCCTACATTATTTTCTTCTTTGTACCGAATCAGCTCTGGCTCGGCATCTGGTCGCTCGGCAACATCGCATCTGGCGCGGGAGATTATATCAATATCTATCACGCCATTACGCAGATGCCCAAAGGCAGCCTGACGTTCATGAGCGGGATGCATTCATACTGGTACATGCCCGGACAGACGAGCGAGAACGAATAAGCTGTGAGCGGTGACCAGCAGCTATAGCCCACAAGAAAAGAAGGTCGACCGGTGTGATACAATCTTCGCCCGATCGGCCTTCTCTTATTATACTCCTAAATCACAGCTCCTTCGCGTAATATTCGACCAGATAACGGTAGGGCATCTCGCCGGGCTCATTCGGCGGATCCTCTTCAAACGACGTTTTGACGAACTCCGTGAACCCGTAATGGCGGTAGATCTGCTTATTGCGCAGCTCGCGCGGCTCAACGCCGACGGTCACCCGCGTGATGCCGAGACCCCGCAGATCGTCCAGCATGAATTCAAAAAGCCGTGTGAAATATCCGTGCTCCCGCAGCCCTTCGTCGACACGAAAAGCAAACAGATAGGCCGTATGCGGCCCGACAAGCCGGTCGCTGTTGGAGCAGGCATCCGGTGTAAGCGCGGCAAAAGCTTCGCCGATGTTCCGCCCATCCGCCTGCAGAATGTACTGGCGGCGCTTGCCCTCCAGAAAATACCGGACAGCCCGCTCTTTCCAGGCCCGCCAGGTTTCCTTGCGGGCCGACAGATCCGTCATGTGGTCAAAACGTTCGTTGATGTCATCCAGCGTTCCGACCTTACAGGTGATCTTCATTCGCACACCTCCGCTGTAATAATGGCCGTCGCCCATGCCAGACGCGCTGCGGGGCCGCAGCTCAAGCCTTCGCGTTTTTGTCGACGCGGATAGCGGCCTTCACGATTTCGGCTTTATTGGTGACGCATTTCTCAAGTGCCTCGGGCAGCTCGTCAAAATCAAATACATCCGTGACGACTCCCTTGAGATCGATCGCCCCGGAGGCGACAGCATCAATAGCCATCGGGTAGATGTGACGATACCGGAAGACAGTCTTGAACGTCAGCTCATTGTTGAGCGCGTTGCTGGCTTTGATATTGATCATGCCGCTCTTGGAGTAGCCGACGAGGACGATGGTGCCGCCCTTGATCGTAGAGTCGATCGCCTGATTGGTCGTGATCTCGGTGCCCGCGGTCTCGATCGCCAGATCGACACCCAGCCCGTCCGTAACCTTGAGCAGCTCTGCGACAGTATCCTGCGTAGCACCGTTGATAACGCCCTTCGCACCGAGCGCGAGTGCTTTGTCAAGACGATTCTGCATCACATCAACAACATAGACATTGGAAACGCCCATGGCTTTGACTGCGAGCATCGACATCAGACCGATGCAGCCCGCGCCGAAAACAACGACGGACTGGCCGACGTGAGCACCGCCCTGATTCGCCGCGTGGAAACCGACCGCCAGAGGCTCGATCAGCGCGCCTTCCATGCTCGAGACATTATCCGGCAGCTTGAAGCAGAGCTTTGCCTCATGAACGGCATATTCCGGGAAAACGCCATCGACCGGAGGCGTCGCGAAGAACTGGACGTCCGGGCAAAGATTATAGCGTCCGGTGCGGCAGAAAATGCACTTGCCGCAGGTGCGTCCGGGCTCGAGCGCGACACGGTCGCCGACCTTCAGATGCGTAACGTCTTCACCGACCTGGACAACGGTACCCGCTGCCTCATGCCCCAGCACAAACGGCGGCTTGACGACATAATCGCCGATCGCGCCGCTCTCATAATAGTGCAGATCGGATCCGCATACACCGACATATTCGATCTTGACAAGGACCTCGTCCGCCTGCGGCTGCGGGATCGGACGCTCGTCCCAGCCCAGCTTGCGGATACCGGTCATAATGCTGACTTTCATGGTTTTGCCTGCGTAAGATTCCATTGACTGTGCCTCCCTGTATGATGATCTATACTATGATTGTTATTATGATATAAATATATCATCTTACAAGTTTTGTTGCAAGAGAAAGTTTCCTGTAAAAATATCATGAAATCAAAAAGAAAAGCATTGACAAGACGCCTGAAATCCGATATAATCTTCATTGCTGCAGGGAAGCGGCACATGAAGGGGTTGGCTGTGCAGCATAGACTTGCCCGGGGTGTAGCTCAGTTTGGCTAGAGCGCTTGATTTGGGATCAAGAGGCCGCAGGTTCAAGTCCTGTCACCCCGATTTTGCGGGTGTAGTTCATTGGTAGAACACCAGCCTTCCAAGCTGGCCAGGTGAGTTCGATTCTCATCACCCGCTTACGTGCCTATAGCTCAGCTGGATAGAGCAACGGCCTTCTAAGCCGTGTGTCCAGGGTTCGAATCCCCGTAGGCACGCTCGTCCGTAAGGACGGCATCTGTTATCCGCAGGCGGTATACCGGTCAGGCGGATGACGCGTTTCCTTTATTATGGTGGGTATAGTTCAGTTGGTTAGGGCGCCAGATTGTGGCTCTGGAGATCGAGGGTTCAAGTCCCCCTACCCACCCTCGCCTGTTGGCAGGCGGTTTTACGAAAGACGCAGGACCGACCCTTGGGTAGTAGCCAAGCGGCAAGGCACAGGATTTTGATTCCTGCATTCGAAGGTCCGAGTCCTTCCTACCCAGTTCGTTGCGCCTCTAGCTCAGCTGGCAGAGCACCTGACTCTTAATCAGGGTGTCCAGGGTTCGAACCCCTGGAGGCGCATGCGTAAGACACTTCAGAGAGATCTGAAGTGTTTTTTTGTCCGGACGCGGGGAAGTATTCCGACAGACAAGTCGCCGCAATCGCCACACGGACCGCACAGCATGCATCCGGTGTTTGTATTGTGACGCGTTTCATGCTATAATACCGGTAACAGTCAGCGAGTATAATCAATAAAGCCGGAAGGAGATAGGGACATGATAGAATTATGCAGATTTCTGGAAGATGTCGAAGCGCGTATCGACGCGGCGCAGGAGAAGCGGATCGCCGCAGAATGGGAGAATTTTGTCGAGCTTAAATGCACGGACGAGTTCTTCTCACCGCATCGCGTACCCGCGCCTCCGCGGATCGAGTGGCCGCGTGTCCCGGTCAATCACGCCTTCCACGATATGAACCTGATGCTCTATACGCAGCTTAAAACAGTCTCGGACGTCCTGGAGAAGGGCGGCGGGCTGATGCTGTGCGTACGGTCCAACTACGGCACACCGATCATTCCGTCGGTTTTCGGGACGGAGCTGCTTTTCCTGCCGGACGACGCGGACATGCTGCCGGGCGCGCTGCCGCTGCCGGATGGAGTGGAAAGCTTGAGAGCCGTTGTGGAAGAGCACAATTTTGACTTTACCAAAGGGCTCGTGCCGCGCGTGTTTGAATTTGGCGAACGATGGAAAGAAGCAGTGGCGTCTTACCCGAATATCAGCCGGTATGTCCACTTGTACAATCCGGATCTGCAGGGACCTTTTCCGCTGGTCGATTCGCTGACGGGAAGCGACCTGTACTACGCGCTCTTTGACGAGCCGGAGCTGGTGCATGAGGCGCTGGACTTCATGACGGAGATCTATATTGAGTTTACCCGCAGATGGCAGGAGCGTTTTGCACCATACGGGAGAGGCTATTCCGTCGAATGGGGACTCCTTCACAAGGGACTTACCGTGGTGCGCAATGACGCGATCGTCAATATTTCGGAGAGCATGTACCGGGAATTTGCCATGCCGTATGACGCGCGGGTCTATAAAGAATTCGGAGGATGCATGCATTTCTGCGGCAAAGGGGACCACTTTGTCGGTGCGGCCTGTGAGATCGAGGGCGTAAGCGGCATCAATATGTCGCAGCCGGAGCTGAACGATATGGAAAAGATCTACCGGGCAACCGTGGATCAGGGCAAGATCATCATCGGCATGCCTGAACCGGAGATCGCCCGCGCGGGCGCCTGCGGAAGGCCGCTGCGAGGCCTTGTCCACAGCGGCGCGGCGTTATCGGCGTACAGGAATTTCTGAAAAAGAAGGAGATCGCCATGAGAATACTGATCATTGACGGCCAGGGCGGCGGACTTGGCAAGCTGCTGGTATCGGCGGTCAAGGATATGGAGAATGTCAGGATCACCGCCGTCGGGACGAACAGCATCGCGACGAGCGCGATGCTGAAGGCTGGCGCGAAAGAGGCGGCTACAGGAGAAAACGCGGTCATCGTAGCCTGCAGAACAGCGGATGTCATCGTCGGAGCTGTCGGAATCGCGATCGCGGATTCGCTGCTTGGAGAGATCACACCTGCAATGGCGAACGCGGTTGGCGGGAGCACGGCGCAGAAGATCCTGATTCCCATGAATAAATGCGATATCACGATCTGCGGATGCGGCGGCAAAACAATGGCCGCCTATGTATCCGAAGCAGCAGAGCTGATCCGGACCATGGCGGCCGATTCACAGGCATAAAGTTGCAGCGGCAGGGCAGCGCTGATCCCACCTGATTGCGGTACAGTTTGCGGCAGGTTTTACAGCAACTTGCGGCAGTACTTTACAGCAGCGACTTGACGCACTCTTCGACGTCCTTCATGTTCGCGGTGGGCTCGAAGCGCGCGACTACATTGCCGTCGCGGTCGACGATGAATTTGGTGAAATTCCACTTGATGTCGGGGTTGTTCTTATAATCCTTGTCGATTTTCTTCAGCATGGCGCCCATCGCGATGCCCATGGCGCCGGTAAAGCCTTTGAAGCCCTGCTGGCTCTTCAGATAAGCGTAGAGCGGCAGAGCGTTCTCGCCGTTGACCTCGGACTTTTTCATCTGCGGGAACTGTGTATTATATTTCAGCGTGCAGAATTCATGGATTTCTTCATCCGTGCCGGGGGTCTGGCCCGCGAACTGGTTGCAGGGGATATCAACGATCTCAAATCCCTGATCGTGATACTTTTCGTACATTTCCTCCATCGGTTTGTAATGAGGCGTGAAACCGCATCCGGTCGCGGTGTTGACGATCATAATGACTTTGCCCTTATAATCGGCGAGGGACAGCTCCCCGCCCTGTGTATTCGGTACAGAATAATCGTAAATTGAAGCCATGAAGTATACCTCCTGTAAGACGTTTCCCATAAGGGATGTAATTATTATGCAGGAATAGTGCAGATTTGTCAATGGTTATGTAATACGCGCGAGTCTAACGGGATATCCGGCTTGCGTATTCAGCGTTTTCGGATTATAATACGGATATCAATGATCGGCAAACAATCATAAGGAGGCTCTTATATGCGATATCTGAATGAAGAAATGAAAGCGAGAAAACTTCCGGAGCTGATGCGGTTCGCGTCCGGCAAGCCGGTCTCGTCCGTTGCGGACTGGGAGCTCCGCAGGGAGGAAATCCGCCAGATCCTCTGCAAATATGAATATGGTTTTGTGCCGGATCTGCCGGTCGATATGAGCTGGGAGGTCAAGAAAAAAGCCGAGGTTTTCGGCGCGAAGGCAGAGCAGTCGGACGTCGAGATCACATTGCGTTCAGGGGACAGAGCGTTTACCTATCCGGTGCAGATCTTTGTTCCGACCGAGAGAGTGCGCGCAGCGAGTCCAAGGACGGTAGACGGCAAGCTTCCGGTCTTTCTGTATATCGGTTTTAACAATGAACACTCCAGATGGGTCGCGGAGGAACTGATCGATAACGGCTATCTGTTGGCGTATATCAATTATCAGGAAGTCGCGCCGGATAAGGAAGACGGTTTCGAGGGCGGTGTCAGCGCGTTCTTCCCGCGTGAGCAGGGAAAGGAGGATCCCGGTAAGATCGCGCTGTGGGCGGACGCGGCAAGCCGCGCGCTCGATTATGTACTGACGCTTCCGCAGGCGGATCCGGACCGGATCGCGGTGATCGGACACTCACGCCTCGGCAAAACTGCGCTTTTCTGCGGCGCTATGGATGATCGGATCGGACTCACGATCGCGAACGATTCCGGCGCTGGCGGTGTAGCGGTCCATCGCGGCAAAGAGGGAGAGCATGTCAGCGACCTGACGAAGAATTTCCCGTTCTGGTTCTGCGGGAATTTCGCCGAATACGCGAACCGTGAAGGAGAGCTGCCGTTTGACCAGCATTTTGTGATCAGTCTGATTGCGCCGCGCCGCCTGTATGTCGCGAACGCGCAGGAGGATCTGTGGGCAGATCCCTGTTCGGAGATCATCGCCTGCAAGGCGGCTTCGCCGGTCTATGAGCTGTACGGGGAGGAAGGCCTGTCCTTAAAGCCGGGCCGTTCCATCTATAAGAAACAGGAAGAGCTCGCAGAGTGGGGAGATTCGACCATCCAGATCGGGCGCGCGTATCACGAGGGACATATCGGTTATCATGTCCGCCGCGGCACGCATTCTCTCTGCAGAGAGGACTGGCAGCTGATCATGGAATACCGCGATAAAACCAATTCGTAAGACATTCGGCAGCGGGACGGATATAATAAGGAACACCGGTAACAAGGAGATCCTATTGAAATGGTACGTAAACTGATCCGACAGATGCTTGTGGCGCAGACATTCTCCGCCTTGACGGTATCGTTATGTCTTTTGATTGACAGCGTCATCATCGGACGCTTTCTCGGCGTGGATTCGATCGCGGCTTATCAGCTGGCCAATCCGATCCTGCTTTTTATCGGAGCGATCGGCAGCATGCTGGCAGCCGGTGTGCAGGTGGCCTGCAGCAAATCTCTGGGACGAGGCTCGCAGGAGGAGACCAACGCCGGTTATTCGTCTTCGGTCGCGCTGACGCTGGGCATCTCGCTTCCTTTTATGCTGGTGGTGCTTCTTTTCAGCGGTCCTATCGCCACCGTGATGGGAGCGGGAAGCGCGGGCACTCTTTTTAACGAGACAAAAGCCTATCTGAACGGATTCGTCATCGGTGCGCCGGCATCCATGGGAGCCCTGATTCTTGTGCCTTTCATGCAGATGGGTGGACAGAACGGACTGCTTGTCGCCGCGGTCCTGGGGATGACGGTAGCGGATATCGGCCTGGATCTGCTGAATGTGCTGGTATTCCACGGCGGCATGTTCGGCATGGGGCTCGCGTCCTCGCTGAGTTATTACATCGCGCTCGTGGTGGGATGCATTTATTTCCTGTCGAAGAAATGCATGTTCCGCTTCTCCGGGCGTCTGGTTACCCGGAAAAAGATCGCGGAGCTTTTTAAGAGCGGCGTCCCGGCAGTCTTTAATATGGCGTCCTCCGTCATTCTGATCTTCCTGCTGAATTCGATGCTGATGGGGACGGGCGGAAGCGGCGCGGTCGCGGCCTATTCCGTGCTGAATACCATCGGCAACTCCGCCTGCTGCATTACGACGGGTATCGGAGGAGTGGCGCTGACACTCGTTGGCATCCTGTATAACGAAGAGGACCGGTCGGGACTCGAAGACGTCATGAAGCAGCTGTTTAAGGATTCCGTGATACTGGGCCTTGGCGTAGGAATCCTTCTGGTCGTGCTGGCGCCGGTATTTGTGCGGCTGTTTATTCCGGAGGCGGGAGCCGTGCAGTCGATGGCGATCCTGGGTCTCCGGATCTATGCCGCCGGGCTGATCCCCTGCTGCCTGATCTGCGCGCTGCGGAGCGCATATCAGGTTACGGACAAAGAGACGCTGACAGAAGCACTTTCACTTGTGAGCGGAGCGGTTTTCCCGGCGCTTGTGGCTTTCATACTGAGCCGCTTTATGGGAACGACCGGCATCTGGTATTTCTTTGTGATCGGTCAGCTGCTCACTCTGCTCGTGCTGGGTCTGTATATATATCAGAAGACAAAGACGATGCCGTGGAAAAACGGCGCGTATCTGCTGCTTAAAGATGAGCTCATCGTTCCCAAAGAAAACGTATACGAGGCCGATATTCATACGCTGCAGGAGATGGCAAACGTGGTCCAGGAGGCGGAGGCGTTCTGCGCGGACCATGGAGGCAGCTCAAGAATCGGCAAACGGATCGCGCTCTGCATTGAAGAAATGGCGAGCAACATCATCCTGCACGGCTTTGTAAAAGACAATAAGCCGCATCATATGTCCGTACGCGTGTTGTCTAAACCAGACGGATGGATCCTGCGTTTCCGCGATGACTGCACAGCCTTTGATCCGGTGCATTATATCCCAAGGGAAGGTAAGGATGCTCTCGGAATTCGCCTGACACTGGCGATGGCGCAAGAGGCCCAATACATCTATTCACTCAACCTGAACAACCTCACGCTCAAGCTGCCGTTGGATAAAACGGAATAAAGGGCGTAACGAACGGATATTCAGACAAAATCAAAAGCCGCAGGAGAGATGAACTCCCTTGCGGCTTTAGTGTTTTTTGTGCTTAATCAGTAATTACTTAACCGTAACACCTGTTACATGGGGCTGTGCGCCTTCATACCAGTACAGGAATCCCTGTGCGTCGATGGTGTCGCCGACCTTGAGACCTTCAACAGTCTTGTAAACGTCGGTGTCAGGTCCGCACAGATAAGACTCTACGGTGAAGGTGTAAGTCTGTCCGTTAACGGAAACGTTGAAGTACAGGTCGTTGCCCTGAGAACCGGATCCATCCCAGTTGTACAGGAAAGCGTCGCCGGCTTCGTTCGCGGCCTCAACCGTCAGACCGGTGAAGGAAACCTTCTCGTTCTGATGCTTGATCAGATCGTCGGTGCCAAGCAGAGAAGTAGCGTCCAGAGCGTCAGCAACATACTTGCCGTCCAGGATCTCATAGGTAGCGTCGATGATCTCGACTTCGCCGGACCACTCGGACTTGAATCCCTTGACCTTGAGCTGGGTGCCTTCGGTCATCTTGTCGTAGTCTTCCTTGCTGCAGGGCATGTTGTACAGGAAGTACGCGCCATCCTTAGCCTGGGTATAGAAAGTCGCCATGCCGACGCCTTCGTTCTCCCACCAGCCCTGTTTAGCCTGAACGTAAGTTACGACTTCAACTTCCGTGTCAACAGCAGCCGCGTCGTATTCCGCTTTCGTCATGCCGGTAACTTCTGCCGCGGAATCATTTCCGCCCTTCTGGGTGCAGGCGATCATGGAAACAGCGAGCGCCAGAACAAGCAGCATAGCCAATACCTTTTTCATCTTTTTCTCCTCCTGAAGATTGTGAAATGTGTGATACCACACAAGTTGGTATTATATACCTATTCTGGTATTTTTTCCATAGATAAACAGAAAAATCAGAGATTTTTTATGGCGGATGACAGATCGGAAAAACGAAAAAACTCAGGCGGCCTTGTGCTTTTTCTTCAGTAGCTTATCCCGCAGCAGATAGAGCAGGATGCCGGCCCACACAACGCCGAGAGCGGACAGCAGAATCACAGCAGTCCGGGGCAGCGGTCCGAGATCGTTCTTGCCGACCGCGACGTTCATCTGATCGAGGCGGTAGAGCTGGCGCGTATCGCGATACAGCTGGTCGATAAAAGCATCATCGATCACGGACCCACGTCGGACAGATTTGACCGTTGTCTCAATCAGCTGGCCGGCCGCGTCACGCAGCGAAGCCGAGCCGTTAAAGACGGGCGTCGTGAACGTGTCGCCGATATGGGAGAGCAGCAGCTCGGAAGCTTTGATTTTGACGTCATAATGCGCCGCGTCGGTTCCGATCAGGGAGAGGTATTCCTGATAGGCCGCGGAATTCTGCGCGCGGCTCGTGACAGGGATATAACCCTCCGTCTCGGAGTAGGCCGTCTGCATTTTGTCAGTCAGCAGATACTGTGTGAAAAGCCACGAAGCAAGGACCTCCTGCGGATCTTCCTTGTTGAAAAGGCAGACGGACGGTCCCTGGGAGATCATCTTCGGATTGGCCGTATCGAACTGCGGCACCGGCAGAACGGCGGTCTCAAACTTAACAACCTTATCCGGACTGATGTCGGAAAGCGGAGCGTCCGTACCCATCCAGGTCGCGCCGGCTGTGGAGTCGATCGCGAAGATGCACTGCCCGGCGTTCAGGAAGTTTCCGGGATAGCTGGAGATCTTGAAGGTCGAGAACGCTCTGGACTCGCCATGTTTGGCGATCTCACACAGCAGCGCGCGCGTATCGTCGTTGAAGAGCAGAATCTCGCCGGAGTCGGTCGAATAATCCGCGTCGAGCTGCCGCAGCATCTGGATCATCATGTTGTCGGTGGACTTATAGATGAAGGG
>CACZPA010000053.1 GCA_902782895.1 uncultured Eubacteriales bacterium | reverse complement strand
TGGTTAAACATATCTCTGGTCTTCTTTCATAAGCTTGTATTGTCTTCAATCATCAAACACTGCATCAAACATTTCCATCTCATCTACCCAAGAAAGATCATACTTTGAGCCCTTCATAGACGTGCCACCGTGAGGGCACACCTTAAACTGATATATACATTCACCTCGCAAATACCGAGTTGTCAAACTCGTCACTGATTTAGCAATCTATCATGATTCATCGATATCGACTCCTTATTCTTCTACAAACGCCTTTAGCGCTAAGCATCTATCTTGCGAGGCAGCTTGTTTTTTACGCAGCAGTTTCTTCTTTTTCCCTATAGCAGACTGGCCTGGTCATCGATCCACGAGCTCTGCGGCACATCGTGAATGACGTCGCCGTCCATATATCCGCCGATCAGAAAGGGTGAGCACGGGTCGTGCAGCTGGCTCTGGGCAAGCACCCGCTCGGGTTCCGCGTTCGCGTAACAGTATTTGCACAGATGCCGGCATGTGTTATACGCGCCGATATCGCAGGAAAGATAACAAGCGCACTCCGCACGGGCGCCTTTTTTCCGCGGGGCATTGAGCCGCCTGCCGATCGCTTTTTCATAGTCGCTGATCCGCATACAGCCGCCGCAGTCCGCACCGTACACGGCCAGTTCATCGCCCTCCGCGCAGGGTTTTACCGTCATTCCGTGTGCACCGGCAATCCCGATGATTTCCTTGCCGAGCGCAAGCCGTTCCTCCCGCGCAACCTCCCGAGCCTCCGGGAAATTCCGCCGCACCTTGGGATACAGGTCGATAAAACTGATCACGACAGTCCGCGTGTAGCCGTCGAGCGCCTCCGCCATTTGCCGGAAAGCGCGCAGATGATATTCCATGCTATAGCGTTCCGACAGAAAAAACGGATCGTAGCGCCAGCCGATCGCGTCCGTCCCCACCATGCGCGACAGCTGCTGAAAAGCCTCCAGCATCCGGTGTTTATCCGGCACATTCGGCTCGATATCACGCCCGTAAGGCGTAATCGTCACATACCAGTACTGCCCAAATCGCTGCAGCAGATCCATGTACGGAAACATAGGGACAGGATTCTTGGTGCAAAAGCCGATGACATCAACGACCGACGGATCCAGCCGATAACGGCTGACCTGACGCGGGTTGTACGGATTTCGCACGCAGACAAAGCCCTCCCGCAGCCGGTTCGCGAACCATTCGGCATAAAAAGCCGGGATGTCCGTCCGCTGTCCTGTATTGATGATCATGGCCTCACCTCCTTATCCCTTGCGCGTCAGCCGCAGCCCTCAAATATAGATCTTGTTATGATATCTGGTCGGCAATCCGTCCCGATACAGATGTGAATCGTTCGAGAGCATCAGCATTTTCGGCACAACGAGGCCGTTCATCTCTTCGAAATCGATCACCGTGAGGTCGGAGTGGCTCATGTCGAAATGCACGCAGAACTGCGGATACGGGATATTCATCAGCACGCTCAGAAAAGCCAGCCCGAACCCCTGATGCGCAAACATCGCGATCCGCTTTTCGTTCGGGAATTCTGCGGTATATCCGCCCCGCTCCGGATCCCACACATAACCCTGCGTCTTGAGAAACGCATAGGTTTCTTTCTGAATACGCTTGATACCGGCTTCGAACTGCGTTCCTTCAAAAAACGGATGTTTATACCACTCAAAGCGCAGCCTCGCGATCTCCTCGGACGCGAAAAGATTCCGGACCTTCGGCTCGGAGAAGCCCCATGTAAACCGGCCGTTCGCGTCGATGACCGACAGCTGCTCCCACGCGTAATGCTCATTGGTCCAGTCGAGCTCCACCGGCTGCATTTTCAGCATTTCGCAGGCCGGCATCGCGGTTTCCTTCGCCCGGTTCGAGCTGGAAACATAGATTTCATCGAGTCCATGCTGCGTAACGCGATGTCCGATCGCCTCTGCCTGGCGTCTGCCAAGCGGTGTCAGCTGATCCGGATTGTATGTCGGATCCCCGTGTCTCACATAGTATAAAAGCATAGCAAATCCCTCCGCCTATTCTGTCCGTCACTCGGCTTGCAGCGCGGCTGCCTGTTCTGCCTGGATCATCTCATCCAGCTCCTGCACCGCCTCCGCCATGTACCTTGCATACAACGGGCGAAGCGCGTCCGGCCGTTTATTGCACTGCACTTCGGTGTTCAGGCTGCCCTTGTACCCGACGGCAACCAGGCCTTTCGCCACCTGTTTCCAGTCGATATTGCCGAGGAAAAGCGCCAGATGCACGTCGTCCTCCGCGAAATTGTCGTTCAGGTGCACCATCCGCAGTCTTTTCCCGATCTGCGTAATCGCCGCATACTGCTCATGGCCCGAAATATTGCCGTGTCCGGTATCCCAGCAGATTCCCATGCCCAGCTCGTCCGCCAGCGAAATCGTCTCCTCCATCGCCATGCCGAATCGACGGATCGCAGGATCCGCGCTCTGTCCCGGCCCGCGCATGTTTTCAAGCGCGAGCACCAGGCCCTTCTGCACCGCGTAATCCTGATACGGCTCGAGGAAAGCCTTCGCCTCCCGGTATTCTTTCTCCGGGTCATAATCGCGCGTCATGAAAGACCGCGGATGAATCGCCGCGCAGTCCACTCCGGCGCGCACAACGTAGTCCATCGCGCGGCGGGTCGCAAGCTCAAAGGCCTCCCAGCCCTCGGCATCGCCCATTTTCGGATAATGATAGGGCATGTGCGCATAGCGGATGTGGATCTGCTCCCGCTCGCATAGACGAAGTCTGTCCTCAAGCTGCTCCTCCCAGTCACTCGCCAGAAGCAGCGGCGGCTCCAATCCCATGTCGATCTCTTCAAACCCGGCTGCCTTCAGGAAAAGCAACGTCTCCTCAAAAGGAACTTCGCTGCCGTCCTGCCGACGCATCAGAATCTTGGTTGTAACACAATGCTTCATATTAGCCCCCCCTTAGTCGCTTTCACTGCCGTGTTCTTCTTTATAAATCTGCGCGAGGCCGCCATGCGCGGTCTCTTTGTATCTGGAATCGAGGTCCAGGCCCGTCCGGTACATCGTCGCGACGACGTCGTCAAAAGATATCTTCCGCGTGGAATACAGGAATCTTGAAATATTGACCGAGCTGATCGCGCGCATGGCCGCGACCGCGTTCCGCTCGATGCAGGGAATCTGCACAAGCCCACCGACCGGATCACAGGTCAGTCCCAGATTGTGCTCCATCGCGATTTCCGCGGCGTATTCGACCTGATCCACATTCAGGCCGAAAAGACTCGCGAGCCCAGCCGCCGTCATGGAGCAGGCGCTCCCGATCTCGGCCTGACAGCCGCATTCCGCGCCGGAGATACTGGCATTCGTGCGGATCACATTGCCGATCAGCGCCGACACCGCCAGCGCGTCGAGGATTTCATTCTCGGGAAAACCTCTGTCATAACACATATAGTACATGACTGCGGGCAGGACGCCGCAGCTTCCACAGGTCGGCGCCGTCACGACAATGCCCTCGTCCGCGTTTTCTTCACAGACCGCGTACGCATAGGAAGCGATTTTGCGGTTCAAAGTGATATCGTCGGCCTCATTATAGCAGCGCTTCTCAAAAAGCATTTTGGCTTTGCGCGTGATGTTCAGGCCGCCGGGAAGCACGCCCTCCGCCGCAAGCCCGCACCGGACCGAAGCTTTCATCGCCTCCCAGGATTCCTTGAGGTACGCGTCGAGCTGATCATCCTCATGCTGCCGGACAAACTGCGCGAGTGTGATACCACGCGTCCTGCACTCCGCCGCCATCGCGCTGAAATTCTGCTGCGGATAGACATCGTCCTGCGTCTCGGGCTCACCCTCGTACCGCAGATCTCCGCCGCCGATGCTGAAAACCCGCTGTACCGCGAGCAGCTTACCGCCCTGAAACACCTCAAAAAGCATGGTATTCGGGTGCGGCAGATTCCGCTCGTCCCGGTCAAAAGCGATCTCCGCCTCAGGGATCGCGGAGCGGATTGCTTTTGCCGTGCCGTGGCCCTGCCCGGTCAGCGCGAGCGAACCATAAAGCGTCACCCGGAAACGATCCGCGTCCGGATATCTGCCGCGCATTCTGCGTGCCGCGATGTAGGGTCCGACCGTGTGCGAACTGGACGGTCCGTGTCCGATCTTATAAACGGTTTTGATGCTATTCATATCAATGTTCCTTGGCTTGATCTGGTTTTGCATCATTATATCACAGAAAGTCGGAAACGGAAAGCCATGACATTAAAAAAGC
>CACZPA010000052.1 GCA_902782895.1 uncultured Eubacteriales bacterium | reverse complement strand
GTGTAGCGATGGTTGAGGACGCAGACGGACAGGAGCACGACCGCGCAGATGACAACAAAAAGGACGGATGCCTTGCGGATCCGCTTGTCTGTCCCGCGCCGAGTCTGCTCGGCAGTCTGCTCACTCTTCCTCATGACCCAAACCTCTAACTATGGTAATTTTGTATTATAATAGCGGATTTTGGCGGATTCGTCAACTGTTTTGAGATGATTTTTTGAAATTTTTGACAAATTTTGACAAATCACCTCTTCCGGGGACGGATCTTTGATCCGCCCAGGACCCATGAACCTCAAAAAGCGCCTAAAATATCGCATTATTTTTAATTTTACTCTTGACAAAGCTCGTAAAAATTAGTATAAAGATAGGAGGAACAGGGAGGGACACTTTCCCCGGTTCGCAGAAATACAAATATTATTAGGAGGATTTGAAGATGAACAAGGCAGAACTTGTTGCAGCTCTGGCTGCCAGCATGGACGTCAAGAAGAAAGACGCCGAGCTGTTTGTTAAGACATTTGAGGAGGTTGTTACCGCTGAGCTTAAGAAGGGTGGAAAGGTTCAGCTCGTTGGATTCGGAACATTCGAAGTTGGCAAGCGCCCCGCTCGTACCGGCATCAACCCGCGTACCAAGGAAGCCATCAAGATTCCGGCAGCTAAGACCCCGAAGTTCAAGGCTGGCAAGGCTCTGAAGGATTCCGTTAACAAGAAATAATTTTTTCTGAAGATACAGACAGGCCCCTTGGAATCCGATTCCAAAGGGCCTTTTCTTATAAGCGGCAGGGGCCGCCGTCATGATATGCTGCGGCATTCGCCGTAAACATTTTATCCGCGGCTTTCGCCGTGTTGGCGGCTGCAGCGCGGCAAGGAGGTAACAAATATGCGTCTCGATAAATACTTAAAAGTGTCCCGTCTGATCAAGCGTCGCACAGTTGCGAACGAAGCCTGCGACGCCGGGCGGGTCCAGGTCAATGGCAAAGTCGCGAAGGCCGGCACCGTCGTCAAGGCCGGCGATGTGCTGGAAATCGCGCTTGGCAGCGGTGTTCTCAAAGCAGAGATCCTCTCGATTGCGGAAACCGTCCGCAAGGACGACGCGAAGGAGATGTACCGGATTCTGCCGTAAACCGCCTCACCTGATCTCGCCCATCATCTGCTCCGTGATCTGCCGCCAGGCGTCTTCGTCCAGCTGCACGGTCTCTTCCTGCTGCCAGTCGCGGATCAGATCCTCGATGCCCTGCGCGGCGAGTTCCCGCGTGATCCGCTCGCGGTACTCCTCCCGGATCGCGTCGAGTTTGCCGGCGTAGGCCTGCAGGTCCGAATCGGTCGCGGCCGGGTAGCTGATCGCCTGAACGATCACATAGCCCGTATCGGTCTCCAGAACCCTGGAGAACTGTCCCGCCGGCACGCGGAAAACGCTCTCCCACAGGTCGCGCTCGAGCTGGCCTTTGTAATAGAGGTTCCGGCCGCCGCACTGGATCAGTCCCGCCGTAAAGCACGGCGCCTTTTCGCCGACCATCGAAAGCTCCGAATACTCCGCGCGCACATCCTCGAAAGACTCGCCCAGCACAAGCTTTTCGTAAGCTTCCTGGGCTTTTTGCATCTGACTCTCCCGCATTTCCTGTGAATAAGGGATCCATTCCCCGTCCAGGAACTGTCCCGAATAGAGGAAAACCGCGTCCATCTGGATACGCTGCATGTAGTCCGCGACGTCCAGGTTTTCATACCAGACAAAAGTCTCCGCAAGCTGCCGTTCCACCTCTTCAGCGTCTGGAATGTACGACATCTGCGCGATGAATCGCGCGACAAGATAGTCTTCCTGCAGGTACTGCAGCGCCAGCTCATCCGTGATGCCGTAGGCGGCGAGCTTTTCTGTCCCGACCTTCTCCTGCAGCGCCGTGAAAGCCTCTGCGATCCGCGCGTTATCGTCATCGGTCAGAGCTTTCTGCGCGCTCCGCATCTGCTCCAGTACGGTCCGCGACCGCAGCATCGACGCGTAGGCCGCCTCGCAGGCCGCGTCATATGCGTCCCTGCCGCCCACCTTCATCTGCCAGATGCTCGCGCCTGCCTCGCTTTCATAGGCCTCCAGGCACAGCAAAAGATACAGCCTCGCCTGAGGTGCGTAGATCTCCTGCGACCCGACCTCGAGCACCGGCTTCTCCGCCTTTATCGCCCGGCAGCCGGCCAGTCCCGCCGTGGAAAGTCCTCCCGCGGCCGCGATGACAAGCGCCAGGCAGATCGCAGCAAACCGCTTACGGAGCCGGCCGGCTGCAGTAAAATGTCTGCCTGCGCCGCGATCGCGGGCAATATGCTCGACCGCAGCGCGGCTGCTCGTGACTCTGCCGACCGCTCGCGCCTTACCCCGCAGCATGGCTGTCCTCCTTGCTCTTCGCGCCTGTGCCTGCGTCCGCCGAGCCCGCGCTGTTATCCGGCCGGACCTCTTCGATCCGCGCCTCCGCGATCCGTTCGAGGATCTTGCGGATCCTTGTCAGCCGCACCGAATCCTTGTCGACAGTCTCCGTATGGAACGGAATCCGGACGGTCACGGTGTCCTGTTTCGGGATGATCCGGGCTTCGCGGCTCATCGGCGCGAGGATTTTCGCAAGCTTCCCGTAATCGATCGGCGCGTCGGTCCTGAAATGCAGTTTCATCTCGAATCCGTCCTCTTCAAGACTGTCCGCCCCGAGGCCGTTCGCCAGATACTTCAGGAAGCTGATATCAAGCAGGTTTCCGACGCAGGCCGGCATATCCGAGTAGCGGTCCAGCAGCTCCTCCTGCATGTCCAGATAATCGTCTTCGCCCGCGATCGCGGCGATTTTTTTATACACTTCCAGCTTCTGCGAACCGCTGCTGATATAACTGTCCGGAATATACGCGTCGACCCGGACCTTCATCGTCGTCTCAAACGTCGGCCGCACAGGCTCGTCCTTCAGAATATCCATCGCCTCGCGCAGCATCTTGCAGTACAGATCGTAACCGACCGCGCCCATATGGCCATGCTGCTCCGCACCGAGCACGTTGCCGGCGCCGCGGATCTCCAGGTCGCGCATCGCGATGCGGAAACCCGACCCGAACTCGGTGAACTCACCGATCGCCTCGAGCCTTTTCTCCGCTGCTTCGTTCAGCACTTTGTCGCGCGAATACATGAAGTACGCGTAGGCGAGCCGGCTGGAGCGCCCGACGCGTCCGCGCAGCTGATAGAGCTGCGAGAGCCCCATCGTATCCGCGTTCATGATCAGGATCGTGTTCGCGTTCGGGATGTCCAGGCCCGTCTCGATGATGGTCGTGCAGACCAGAACGTCGATTTCGCCCTGTATGAAAGTCATCATGACGTTCTCAAGCTCCCGCTCCTGCATCTGGCCGTGCGCGGCCTCCATCCTCGCCTCCGGGACGAGCTTGCGCAGCCGGGCAAGCTGTTCTTCGATGCCCTGAACGCGGTTCGACAGGAAGAAGACCTGCCCGCCGCGGCCGATTTCGCGATATATGGCCTCGCGGATGATGTCCTCGTCTTCCTCCATGACAAAAGTCTGTACGGGCTGGCGCTCCTCCGGCGGCTCTTCCAGTACGCTCATGTCGCGTATGCCGGAAAGGCTCATGTGAAGCGTGCGCGGGATCGGCGTCGCGGTCAGCGTCAGCACGTCCACGCTTTTCTGCAGTTCTTTGATTTTCTCTTTATGCGTCACGCCAAAACGCTGCTCTTCGTCGACGACGAGCAGTCCAAGATTCTTGAAACGAACGTCCTTGGACAGGATCCGGTGTGTGCCGATCAGAATGTCCATGCTGCCGTCCGCGATGCCTGCAAGCGCTTCTTTACGCTGCTTCGGCGTGCTGAAACGCGACAGGATCCCGATCTTGACGGGGTATTCGTGCATCCGCGAACTGAAGGTGTTGAAATGCTGCTGGGCGAGAATCGTCGTCGGTGCGAGCACCGCGACCTGTTTGTTGTCCTGCACGGCCTTAAAAGCCGCCCGGATCGCGATCTCCGTTTTGCCGTAGCCGACGTCGCCGCAGATCAGCCTGTCCATGATCCGGTCGGACTCCATGTCCTTCTTGGTGTCCTCGATCGCGGCAAGCTGGTCGTCCGTCTCCTCAAACGGAAAACTGTCCTCAAATTCTCTCTGCCAGACGGTGTCCGGGGAGAAAGCATACCCGACGGTCCCCTGTCTTGCCGCGTAAAGGCGCACGAGCTTTTCCGCGAGCTTGGAAACGGATTCCTGGACCTTGTTCTTGGTCCGGTTCCACTCCTGCCCGCCCAGCCGGTTGACCTTAGGCTTGGCGTCTTCGCCGCCCACATAGCGCTGCAGCAGCTCGAGCGAAGTCGTCGGAACATACAGCACACCGCTGTCGCGGTACTGGATCTTGAAGAAATCATGGCTCGCGCCGTTCTGTTCGAGCTGCACAATGCCTTGATAGATGCCGACGCCGTGGGTTTCGTGCACAACATAATCGCCCGGTGTCAGGTCACTGAACGCACCGACCTTCTGCGCGTTCTTCACGCGGAAACGGCGCTTTCTCTTGGCTTTGGCGGCCGTGTTTTCCTGCTGCGGCGCGATCAGAAGCTTGGCCGCCGGGCAGGTGAAGCCCTGCTTCAATGTCCCTTCCATAATCGTGACGACGCCCGGACGCGGCTCTTGATCCGCATCGCGCTGCCGTTCGACAGGGATTTCTTCATCGGTCAGAAAATCGATCATGCCCGGGACGCGGTACTCAGACTCCGCGAGCAGGATACAGCTGTAACCCTCATCGGTAAAGCGTTTCAGGTCCTTAAGGAAGCCCTCGCGCTCGGATGGCAGGACGTTGATCGAATGGCTGGATACGGAGAGCAGCTCCTGGATCGGGAATATCTGCTGATTGGCCGCGATCAGGCCGCACACATAGAGGCCGGGGTGGCGCTGCAGACCGGCCGCGATCTCCTCAAATTCCGGATAAATCCCGCACTGCCGCGCGAGGATGTAGCCTTTCTCCAGGCGTGTCTGCAGATTCTGCGCGGACTCCTGGCTGAAGATCCGGGCCTTTTCACGGATTCGCGCCGGCTCCTCCAGCACGACGATGGTGCTCTCCGGCATGTAATCGAGCAGATTCGCGCTCTCCGGGTAATAATAGGGAATGTAGGCGTCGAGCGCGTACGAGCCCGAGCCGGAAATCCGGTACAAAAACGACTCCGTCATCTGGCGGATTCTGTCGTATTCTTCGGTTTTATTGCTCTTCAGGAAAGCCTTGGCGGCCCGCTCGGTGTCGTCCTGAACCTCTTTGCGGACCCGCTCGGTCAGGGCCGCGCCGGCGAAAATCTCCCGCGCGGGGTCTATCGTGAATTCCAGGATCCGCGCGCCGGAGCGCTGCGTCTCGGTGTCGAGCAGGCGGATCGAGTCAATTTCATCGCCCCACAGCTCGATTCGGATGGCCGGATCGCCGGAGACGGGAAAAACGTCAATGATGCCGCCGCGCATCGCGAACTGTCCCGCGTGCGTGATCTGGTCCTCGCGCTCGTAGCCAAGGGCGGTCAGCCTCTCCGCCGCTTCCTCGGGCGGCAGCTCCTCGCCGACCTTCCTGCGGATCACCGCGCCGTAGAAAACCTCAGGCGGCATAAGGCGGTCAAAGAGCGCGTCGATCGTCGTGACAACGGTTTTGCAGCTGCCCTCGCGGATCCTGCGCAGGATCCGAAGCCTTGACTCCTCCAGGGCGCCGCCGCGGGCCTGCGCGCTGTAGAAGACGGGATCTTTCGCCGGGAAAAGCACCGTGCCGTCGGGATCGTAAAGGCGCAGATTGTCATAGGCCCCGGCC
>CACZPA010000051.1 GCA_902782895.1 uncultured Eubacteriales bacterium | reverse complement strand
ACCAAATGAGAAGTTAGGCATCATCGCGAATCCGTCCACGCGCATGATGATGACGTTAGCCGCGATGACCATCTCTCCGAAGCTGTTGGTCAGGGACTGTACTGTGATCATAGCCATGGAGAAAATCGCCTGTGTGATACCGGACGGCAGTCCGAGACGTACCAGCATTTTGACATATACCTTGTCCAGCTTCAGGAATCTCGCCTTCAGGTCGAAAACATTGGACATCTTGCGCAGCTTCAGGAACGCCAGAACCGCGGACAGAAGCTGAGCAATGACCGTCGCGAGCGCAACGCCGGGAACGCCCAGATGGAACACCGCGACAAAGAGAATATCCAGGAAAATATTCAAGAAGCAGGCGATCAGCAGATAGATCAGCGCGGAGACCGAATCTCCGAGTCCGCGCAGAATACCACTGAAGATATTGTAATAAGAAGTACCCGCGATTCCGATGATCAGGATCATCAGATAATCAGCGCACCAGTCGATAATGCTCTCCGGCGTGGAAAGCAGCCGCAGCAGCGGTTTTGTAACGATCGTACCCACGACCATGATGATCAGAGAAACGATGGCCGTCAAGGTGATACTGGTACCGATGCTCTTGGACAGCTCTTCCCTGCGCTTCGCGCCGTAATACTGGGAAACCATGACGCCCGCGCCGACCGAAACGCCCATGAAAAGCACCAGAAGCAGCATATAGATAGGATTCGCACTGCCGACCGCCGCCAGAGCGTTATCGCCAACATAGTTGCCGACGACGACACTGTCGGCCGTATTGTAAAGCTGCTGCGCGATATTACCGATCAGCATCGGAATCGTAAAATTCAGTATTTTTTTCCAAGGGGTACCCTCGGTCATATCCGATGGGGCAAACAACGCTTTCAGACTCATGTGTTACATTACTCCTCTCTTGCGGCTCTCTGCCGCGGCACAGAAACCATTTCTGCACATTTAGCATACTCGTTCTTATATTATAAGGGATTTCGGAAGGATACGCAAGACATAATCCTCGACGACGACAAGAAAAATACTCTTCCATAAGAAGAGGAATCGCTGCCTGCTAAATCATCAGCCGTTGCTTTGTAAAAAAACTTTTAATAAACTGTAAACTCTATTATTGAAAACATGGCCGTTTCCTGTTATAATACAACAGTGATGGTTTTATATTCAGCATACCTGTCAAATGATTGTATTCCATTCTGTAATAAGGAGGCAAATCATCCATGAAGCCTAACTTTGACAAATATGAAATCAATATTGTCGGTCTGGTGCGCAAGCTGCCCGTGGTGCAGGTTGAGGATCACCTCTCCATCGCGAGCTTTGTCCTGCTGGGAGACTCTCAGCTGGTTCTGAAAGCAGCTGCTGCCTTGAAAGATCGTATCCCTGCATGCGATTACATGATCACAGCCGAGGCCAAGGGTATTCCGCTCGTTCAGGAGCTGTCTCGACTGATGAACATGGATCGCTATTTTGTTGCCCGTAAGAGCATCAAGCCTTACATGACCAATCCTTTCGTTACGGAGGTCTACTCCATTACCACGCAGAAGAAGCAGATCCTCTGCCTGGATGAGTCCGAAAGCAATATGATCCGTGGCAAACGGATCGTAATCGTTGACGACGTCATCAGTACCGGTGAATCTCTGCGCGCGATGGAGACCTTGGTCAAGAAAGCCGGCGGCAACGTTGTCGGACGCGCCGCAGTGCTTGCGGAAGGTGATGCCGCTGACCGCAGCGATATCATCTATCTGGAAAAGCTCCCCGTCTTCAAATACTGAGATTCTGACAGATTCGCTTTCGCGAAAGGAGTACAAACTTGGATTATTCCATCAACAACATCAGTTACAAATACAGTTCCGACGGCCCGCTGGTCCTGGACAACGTCAGCCTGACGATTCCGGAAGGATCCGTGACCGCAGTTGTGGGACCAACCGGCAGCGGCAAAACAACGCTCGTCGAGGTTTTAAGCGGCGTTATCCCCAAGCTGATCTCCAACGGAGAGCTGAGCGGTGAGATCAATCTTGGCGAGAATCCCGTCATCGGCGTCGTCAGCCAGACACCAGAGAATCAGCTTTTCGGCTACGGTGTAGAGGATGCGATCGCCTTTGGCGTAGAGAACATGGGCGTCCCCGAAGAAGAGATCTCCTCCCGCATCGAATACGTTCTGGACCTGCTGAATCTGCAGTTCCTGCGCAAACGCTCGGTCGCGGCTCTTTCCGGCGGACAGCGTCAGGCCGTCTGCATCGCCTCCGCCCTGGTCATGAATCCCAATATTCTGATCATGGACGAGCCGGTCAGCTCTCTGGATCCGAATGGCAAGCGCCTGATCCAGAACGTCCTGCGGCAGCTGCGCGCGGACAATACGACCGTTCTGATCGTCGACAATAACCTGGACTGGTCCGTCAACGTTGTAGACCGTGTCGCGGGTATGCTCGACGGCAAGTTTATCTACAACGGTTCCAAGGAAGATTTCATCAAGGACGAGTCCTTGCAGAAACAGCTTGGCGTCATGATTCCGCAGGAAGCGGAGATCTACCATGCGGTCTCGAAGTTCTGTCCCGATCTTGCTCCTTTCTATAATTACGACCATGCTGTAGACGAGCTGGACCGCTTCTTCACGCCTGTCAGCGCTTCTTCCGAAGCGGCCGCATCCGCGAGTGACGCGAACGCGATCCTGACGACACATCAGCTGAACAAGATCTTCAACGACGGTTTCCAGGGACTGAAGGACATCAACGTCTCGATTCAGGAAGGCCGTGTCATCGCGATCATGGGACAGAACGGCTCCGGCAAGACCACCCTGCTCAAGCATCTGAACGGTCTGCTCAAGCCGACTTCCGGCGATGTCCGCTACCGCGGCAACTCCACTCTTCCGCTCTCGGTCGCGAAGATTTCCAAGAACGTCATTCTCGTATTCCAGCATCCTGAGCACATGCTTTTCGAGCAGACGACGGCGCAGGAGGTTTCCTTCGCCGCGCGGATGCAGGGCGTAACCTATACGGACGAGGACGTCAAGAACATCCTTGCCACCTACAACATGGCTGATGACGCAGAGGTCTTCCCCGTCAATCTGCCGATGGGCAAGAAGCATCTGCTGACGATTCTGTCGGTGCTCCTGTCGACTGCCGATGTGGTCATGCTGGATGAGCCGACGCTCGGCATGGACGCGTTCATCCGCTCCGAGCTGCGCAGCATCATCACGAATCTGCGCGAGCAAGGCAAGAGCGTCATCCTGATCAGTCATGAAATCCCGTTTGTCTTCGGCGTCGCGGATGAAGCGATCATCCTGGACAAGAGCGTTAAGCTTTTTGAAGGCACCAAAGAAGAACTGTCCCGGCGGGACGATATCTTCGAAACGATCCAGATCTCGCTGCCGCCCGTCGTCCGGCTGTCCCGGCGATACGGATTCCCGCATATCTGCTATACGGTGGACGATTTCGCCGCCGAAGCCGAGCGGATGTTCAGCGGAAAGGAGGCGGACCGTTCATGAACATGGATTATCTGCAGTACGTAGAAAGCGATTCCTATCTGAATAAGCTGGATCCGCGTACCAAGTTCGTCTTCTTCGTCGTCATGGCGATCGTCACTTCCGTCGTGAAAAGCCTGGTCGCGCTTATCTTCCTGGGACTGTTCCTTCTGGTCATCTGGATCACGAGCAAGATCACCAAAGAAATGCTGACACTGCTGAACAAACTGAAGGTTCTGCTGATCTTCATCCTGCTGCTGTGGCTAGTGCTCGGCATCTTTGAAGAGCCTCCGGTTGCCGGCGGTCCGGTCTTTGTCCGCACGGATATCGGCAAAATCCACATCTGCTTCGACTGGTACGATATCTACAAGGGTCTGGTCTACTCGCTGCGAATCTACCTGATGATCGCTTCGTTCTTCATGGTTCTGATCACCACAAACTTCAGCGAAATCATTCTGGGCCTCTGCAGATGGCACATCCCGTACTCCGTCGCGTTCGCGATCGGCCTTGTCTTCCAGATCATCCCGATCGTCATCCACGAGCTGCAGGAGATCATGGAAGCCCAGAGCTCCCGCGGACTGGAAATCGAGCAGTGTTCCTGGCTCGTCAAGATCAAGAACTACATGATCTTCTCCATCCCGCTGCTCTTCCGCGTCATCGAGAAGGCGCAGGCGATTTCCCTGGCCATGCATTATTACAAGCTGGATTTCAGCAGCAAGCGTACGTCCTACAAGACCATCAAAGCGACCCGCAGCGATCTGTTCTTCGCGCTCGCTTCCGCCGCTGCCGTTGTGATCACACTTGTATTGCTGCATTTCTTCTACATTCCGGTCTGATCCGGATCTGTCCCGAATGCTGGACGGGCCGGACAAGCTCCGGGCTGTCCGCAGACTCTATGATTCTTCCGGCAGCAGTACTGCCGTAAGATAGCCGAAATCACTACGGCTCCGCGGCCTTCAGGAAATTTCGGACTTAACTGCGGAAACTCCGCAAATATCAAGAGGAGGATTTATCCATGGCTGATAGCAAAAAGAAGTTCTCTGTTGTCAACATCGTTTTCTTCGTCGTATTCGGTGTTCTGACCGGTGTTCTGTGGGCATATCTCTGCCCCATTCCGCTGATCCCCGGCGCTGTTCACTTCCGTACGTTCGCTTTCATCATCCCTGCGATCGGATATCTGTTTGGACCGGTTACCGGTTTCTTCGCAGGATATATTGGAACCATCGTTTGGGCACTGCTTTCCGGTAACTTCATCGCGCTGCACAGCCCGCTGACCGACGGTATCACCGTTGGCCTGTCCGCGGCTCTGCCGGCTCTGATTCACCTGAAGAACGGCAAGATCGACCTGATGAGCTTACTCGTTCCCGGACAGAAGAAGAATTTCATCATCAAGAGCGAAATTCTCTGCATCCTGTTCGGCGTTCTCATGATCCTGACCACCAGCATCTCCCTGTCCTACTTTGCAGGACTGGAGTACGGCTTCTGCGTACTGTGGATCGGTATCGCTGACGTAGTTCCGATCGCCCTTACACCGTTCTTCGTAATGTGGCTGGCTCCGCTTCTTAAGAACGTGCGGACCGCAGTTCCTTACGTGTAAACCTTTTCCTAACCGCCGCGGAGCGATTTTCGGATAACAAAAGGGACGGCTGCAGGAGTTGCAGAGCCGTCCCTTTTTTATGTCCACGTCCGATCAGATTTTCTCTCCGTTGATGATAACAGTCTCGCAGACGCCATCGATCTCAAACGGCGATCCACTGAAGATTACGACATCTCCATCCTTTCCGACCTCCAGGCTGCCGACGCGATCCGCGATGCCTGCGTGTTTCGCCGGGTTGATCGTAATCGCCTTGAGCGCGTCAAAAGGCTCCATACCGGACTTCATCGCAAGGCCCGCGCAGAGCGCAAGGTACTGCTGCGGGATAACCGGTGAATCCGTGATGATCGAAACCTGGCAGCCCGCTTTGGCAAGCACTCCGGGCGTCGTCCAGGACTTGTTCTGCAGCTCGAACTTGCTGGCATGCGTCAGTGACGGGCCGACTGCCATCGGGATCTCCGGATAACGGCCGAGGATATCCGCGATCAAATGTCCTTCTGTCACGTGTTCAATCGTCAGCAGCACGTCGTACTCCTTGGCAATGCGGATCGCAGTCAGAATATCGTTAGCCTGATGCGCGTGGACCTTCAGCGGGATCTCTTTGCGAAGAACCGGAATCATAGCCTCGCATTTCATGTCAAATGCCGGACGCTTGAAAACGTCATCGCCCGCGGCTTCTTTCTTCGCGAGATATTCTTTCGCTTTGCTCAGCATATTCCGGATATTGTAAGCTGTCGTCATACGGGCCGCGTTGCCCTTGTCACGGTAGCAGCGCTTCGGATTCTCTCCAAGTGCGCACTTCATGGCGATCGGGTCCTTGATGATCATCTCGTCGACGCATTTGCCGACGGTCTTGACTGCGATCCAAGTGCCGCCGACCGCGTTCGCGCTGCCCTGTCCGGTCGCGACAGATGTCACGCCGGCAAGCGCAGCCATCCGCACTGAAGGATCCAACGGATTGAAGCTGTCGATCGCGCGCAGCTGCGGCGTACAGACATCGTTGTATTCGTTATAGTCAGCGCCTTCAAATCCGATTCCGTAGCCGTCAAGTCCCAGATGGCAATGTGCCTCGACAAATCCTGGATATACGTCCTTACCGGCGGCGTCGATGACCTCGCCCTCTTCCGGCAGATCCGTCCCGATCTGCGCGATCTTGCCGTCACGAATCAGAATATCCGCTACATATGGCTCTTCCTGAACCGCATCATGAATTCTTCCGTTTTTAATCAGCATTCTGCTTAACCCCCTTGGCGTATTATTCCGTATGATCTTTATTATACTCTTTTTTTCTCATAACGCAACAGGCTGGACAAACCGCCTTCCGTCCATTATAATGGAATCATTCTTGAGAACAAGGAGGACATAATGGATAAGAATCTGCTTCAGCAATATAATGAATGGGAGAAGCGCGTCGCGGCCTACCAGATGGCTCTTTCCCTGATCGAGGTTGATAAACAGACTGTCGCTCCGTCTGCCGGCTCTCGTTATCGTAATGAGAAAGCAGCTATCCTCTCCGGTGAGCAGTTCTCTCTCCGTACGGATCCCGCGCAGGCCGAGCTTCGCGCAAAGCTCCTTGCCATGCCGGATCTGCCGTTTGAGGACCGGCGCCGCATCGAGCTTACCGACAAAAAGATCCGGAACACGATGGTCATCCCCAAAGACGAGTTTGTCGCCTATGCCGAATTCCGGAGTAATTCGTTTGTAGCCTGGCGCCGCGCCAAACAGGAGAATGATTATTCGATTTTTGAGCCGTATCTGAAGCAGATGATCGAATACAAGAAAAAGATCTACGGCTACCGTAACCGTCCCGAACCGATCTACGATCAGATGCTCGACGATTACGAGCCCGGTATGGATATGGTTCAGTATGACGCGTTCTTCGGACTGATGAAAGAACGTCTGCTGCCGCTGATTCAGGCAGTGCAGCAGGCCAAGCCGATTGAGGACAGCTTCCTCTATCTGGACTATCCGGTTGCCGGACAGAAAGAATTCATGGAAACGATTCTCCGCTATATCGGTGTGGACCGCTCCTGGTGTTACCAGAACGAGACGGAGCATCCCTTCACGACCTGGCTGTGTGAAAACGACATCCGCATCACGACCAAATATGTCCCGAACAACGTTTCGGCCGCGGTCTTCTCCACCGTTCATGAATCCGGACACGGATACTATACGCATAACGTTGCTCCGGAATATGACGGAACCGTTCTGTATAACGGCATTTCATCCGGCATGCAGGAGTCTCAGTCCCGGCTGTGCGAGAACTATCTGGGCCGCACCAAAGCCTTCTGGGAAGCCAATTATAGCGAGCTTCAGCGGATCTTCCCGGAGCAGCTCGGAAACGTCCCGCTTGACGATTATGTCCGGGCGGTTAATGTCTCCCGTCCCACTCTGATTCGTACACGGGCTGACGAACTGACCTATCCGATCCATGTCCTGATCCGTTATGAGCTTGAAAAAGGCCTGTTTGACGGTTCGATTCCGACAGAGGGACTGGACAGGACCTGGAACGAAATGTATCAGAAATATCTCGGCATCAGCAGCCCGACGGCTTCTCAGGGCATCCCGCAGGACGTTCACTGGGGCGAAGGCCTGATCGGATATTTCCCGACGTATGCTCTCGGCAGCGCGATCGCGGCTCAATTTGTTCAGACAATGCGCCGTCAGATCAACGTTGATGAGCTTCTCCGCACAGGACATTATACGGACATCATCGCGTGGCTCAAAGAGAATATCCATAAATACGGCTCTCTTTATAATGCCCGGGAGATCCTGAAGCGTGTGACCGGCGAGGATTTCAATCCGGAATACTACGTCGAATACCTCGAAAACAAATACAAAACCCTGTACGCGCTGTAAAACGTACAGGGTTCAGAATACAGGCAGCCCGGCGGACGAATCCACCGGGCTTTTTTTGATCGGGCAATACGATTCAAATCGTCTCGGCGACCCTGCTCTCAGGCTTCTTCGCTTACCTGCACCTTTTTCGAAGAACGGATATTCTTGACCAACAAGGTGAATACCAGGAAGCTTAAGGTAATCATAATGGTCGCATAGACCGGAAGCGTTCTCCAGGCCTTCGTCATGCGGAGCGTCAGACCCAGGAGCACCGGTGTGATCGTCTGCGCGGACATACTTGCCGCATAGTAATAACCCGTAAACTTGCCGATTTTCTTGGAGGAGCACAGCTCTACGACCATCGGGAACGAGCAGTTATGGACGAGCGCCATTCCGAAGCCCTTGATTCCCCAGATCAGGAAGGCCAGCACGGGGAAGGCGTATTCTCCGTTGCTGCCGGTCACGCGTCCCGTCGGTACCATAAAGCACATGATGACAAGTCCAAGCAGCGTAACCGCAAGGCCCGCGGAAATCGTCCATTTCCGGCCGATCTTATCGGCAAGCGTGCCCGCCACGGCAAAGCCGAGTACCGACATGACACCGCCCACGATCGTCATGATCATCGTTGCGCTGGAAGCGGATTTCAGATAATAGATGACATAGTTCCCGATATAGGTTCCGAGCGAGTTGTCCGCCATAAACCACAGGAACTCCGCACCGAGGATCGCAAGCAGCATATTGCGGTTAGCCTTGGACATCGGCTTATCGTCATCGACCGGTGTCTCGATCGCAGCCATCTGCTCGCCAAGCTCCAGCTCCTCCTTCATCTCGTCTTCGATCTTGTTCTCGCGGATCGTGAAGAACAGTACGAGCGCGGAGATGACCATCAGAACGGACGCGATCAGGAAAGGCAGCTCAATCACCCAGACATTGCGTGCTTCATCCGGTGAGTTAATGTATTTGGACAGCACGAGGAAAATGCCCAGCACCGTCGCGAACGCGCCGCCGAAATAACCCATGATATTGATGATGCCGTTTGCCTTGGCGCGCAGCGGTTTCGGCGTAATGTCCGGCATCAGCGCAACTGCGGGATTGCGGTACATCATCATGAAGATCAGGACGATCGCCATCATGATGACCATTCCGACGATATTATTCTGATGGAAGAACAGCGGGATGAACGGAAACGCGAAAGCGGACACGAATGTGCCGACCAGGATGTACGGCATTCTCTTGCCGATGCGTGTGTGCGTCTTATCGGACAGGCTCCCGAAAATCGGCAGCAGGATCAGCGCGGCCAGGTTGTCGCAGGCCATGATGATACCGACGATCCACTGCACCTCCAGAATATGGTCCTCGTTGCCGCTCGCCTTCAGCTCAAAAGAAGACATGTTGAACATTCTTCGCGCGAAGATATCCGTCAGGAAAGTCGGGCACCAGGAATCATAGACCTGCCAGAGCAGCAGTATCCCGAAAAAAGCAAATCCGATCAGCGCTGTCCGCTTGACATTCAGCTTCAGCGCCGGAGCGGTTTTAGGTTCAGCATTCAAGGAAATCTTCCTCCTTTTGCAATATGTTTATCCGTGTGATGTTTTGCCGGCTGCGCAGCCTTATACGAAAGCCGTTCAGCCTTGTCTGCCGGCTGCGCAGCCTTATACGAAGGCCGCTCAGCCTTTCATGACGCGAAGATAATCCACGAGAGCTTCTTCGATAGGCGCAAGCTCCGGATGCCATTTTCTCTCCCATTCCAGTGAGAAGAATCCATCGTATCCGTCCCTGACAAGCTGATCCGCGATCTGGCGCGCGGGGATATCGCCCTTGCCCTGATTGACCAGCTGACCGGTCGCGCGGATATGATCCTTAATATGCACATGTTTGGTATACGGCATGACCAGATCATAATAATCCTGCCAGTCATCATGATAGAACATATCCGAATGAGAGATGTCCCAGAGAATGCCGAATCCCTTGACGCCTTCAAGCTTATCAAGGATCCTCTTGGTACGGTCCACGCGGTCGATATCTCCATGCGTCTCAAGCAGCATGGCCTTGCCCTGCTCGGCCGCAAGTTCGCTCATGCGGCGCAGCTCATACGCGATATGCTCATACTCCGCCTCATTGTCCGGATCCTTCAGATTGTTGCCGAAAACGCGCAGATACGGGAATCCGACCGCTACGGCGATCCGCAGATCGTTGCGGAATTCATCCAGCGCCTCCTCCGTCTCCTCCATTGCGTCACAGCGAATGGAAGTATCCAGCACCGCGGGAACTGTCACTGCTTTGATCCTTGCAGCGGTCTCCGCGATCCTGTCCTCTGCGAATTCCGGGATCTCCGCGTTCTGCACAAATCCGCTTAAGCCGCGGATTTCGATGCCGTCAAGACCATAGTCCTGCACCAGTTTCAAAGCCTGCTCGAGCGAATAATCCACGCATCCGAGCGTCGATACACTCAGTTTCATTTTAATTGCCTCCTTGTTTGTCCGATTCCGTAAATTTCTTCTTATATTATAGACGATTTTTCTGCAATTTACAAGTGGATATGCTATAATAGAAGTGCAATACCTACTTATAAGGAGGTAATCCGCATGCTTAAGAAATTCGGCGCGTTCTGCCGCAAAAAGGACGTCTACTTCTCCGCCAAGCGCTACTTCGTCAACGCGATGAGCGCAATGGCAATGGGCCTTTTCGCGTCCCTTCTGATCAGTACGATTTTTGATACGATTGCGTCGCGGGTAGGCTGGGCGTGGCTTGGCACCGTCGCAGGTTACGCCAAAAGCGCGAACGGCGCGGCAATGGCTGTCGCGATCGGCCTTTCTCTGAATACGCCGCAGTTGGTAACATTGTCTCTGTGCGCAGTCGGTGTCGGAGCAAACGCCCTCGGCGGGCCGCTCGGCACTTTCTTCTGCGCGCTGCTGGCCGCTGAGCTCGGCAAACTCGTCTCTAAAGAAACAAAAGTCGATATTCTGGTTACGCCCACCGTTACGATTCTTTCGGGCTGCGCGCTTGCCGCTCTGATCGGACCCGGTGTCAGCGCGATTATGACGGGACTTGGCAATATCATTATGGAAGCGACAGAACTGCATCCTCTCTGGATGGGCATCATCGTTTCTGTTATCGTCGGAATGGTCCTCACACTGCCGATCAGCTCCGCGGCGCTTTGCGCTTCGCTCGGAGCAACCGGCCTGATCGGCCTGGCCGGTGGCGCGGCGACCGCGGGATGCTGCGCGCAGATGGTCGGATTCGCTGTTATGAGCTTTAAGGAAAACCGTTGGGGCGGTCTGGTCGCGCAAGGGCTTGGCACGTCCATGCTGCAGATCGGCAATATCTGGAAAAACCCCTGGATCTGGGTGCCTCCGACGCTTGCGGCTGCTGTGACCGGTCCGATCTCTACCTGTCTGTTCCGCTTAGAGAACGCAAGCGGCGTCGCGAGCGGAATGGGAACGTGCGGACTCGTCGGGCCGATCGGGATGATCGGTGCTGAATCTTTTGGCGGCACGATGGACTGGATTGGACTGCTTCTGGTCTGCATCGTGCTCCCGGCGGTTCTGACGTGGATTTTCGCGGAAATCATGCGCAAAATGGGCTTGATCAAGCCCGGCGATACAAAGCTGGATCTGTAAATAACCGCAACGAATAAAAGGCCGTGCAAGATGTTGTCATAACAGACAATGTCTTTGCACGGTCCTTTTCTGTTGTGCTGTGTCAGGGGGCGCGAGATCCGTCCCTTTTTAGAAATATACGACCTTGTTGCCTTCCGCAGACTCGAAGATCGCTTCCATCAGGCGCATCAGCTGCCGCTGCTGATCATGAGTCACGATCGGATCGGCTTCTCCATTGACCGATGCAGCGATGTTGCGGTAATAGTCGTGAATATCTGATGGAACCCTCGGGAGCGGCAGCTCCTGAATCGTCTCCGGCGTACGGGGCGCCATGGTCTTGGTCAAACCTGCCGCCGTAATGATCGGAACCGCGTCATGCTTCTCGTCTTCTACGGCGATCACGATCTTGCCGTTGCAGGCAAAATCCGTCACTTCTGCGGTACCGTTGAGGCCTTCTACATACCAGCGCGGCAGGTTGATGAAATTACTCGTCCCGACCTCAACAATAAAGTCTACTCCGCCGTCATATACGAATTCAGCAATAAAGCCATCGTCGACCTCTTCATTTGTCACGTTGGAAAGCCTTGCATACACGGAAACCGGCATGCGGCCCATCATCATGTTCATCTGATCCAGCAGATGCACACCCCAGTCGAGGACCATTCCGCCCCCATGCTCCTTGGTGTTGCGCCAGTCTCCTGGGATTCCTCTGGACCCATGCACACGGCTTGAAATCCGGAATACGCGTCCCAGTTTTCCTTCGGAGATGATCTTGCGGACGATTCGATAATCCTCGTCCCAACGACGGTTCTGATGCACGGTGAAAAGCTGTCCCGTTCTCTTGGCCGCGGCGATCATTTCTTCCAGATCCGCCGTGCAGAGCGTTACCGGCTTCTCCGAAATAACGTTCTTCCCTGCTTCCATCGCCTTAATGGCAACTTCTTTATGCATATCATTGGGGATTGCGATCGTTACAACATCGATTTCCGGATCAGCAAGCAGCTCCTCCAGACTATCGTACGCACGGATCCCGGCCTCGCGCGCGGCCTCGTTGCGCTCCGGTTTAATATCATAAACGCCCTTCAGACAGACTTCCGGAATCTCGGCAATACGATGTGTATGCCAGGTTCCCATGCCACCATACCCAACCACGGCAATTCCTACTACTCTGCCCATATGAAACCTCCTGAATCAAGAATACCTTCTGATCATATTATACTCTTTTTTGTTTGAGATACAATGCAAATATTTCAGTTTATATGATTCTGTCAGCTATTGAGCGGAAACCTCTTTCTTTTTCTGAATAGCTTGCATGTTTTAAAGGATTCTTCTTGAAGCAGGAGGTTATCTTGAGTATTATTGTCAGCTTCTTCTCCAAATCCCTTTGAAATCTATGTAAAGCTTGCATATTTCGAAGAAGAAAACTGTCCCAGTTCCTACAACGTGTCAGCTTTCCTTTCAAAATTTACAGGTTCTGATGCATTGCTGACAGGTTCAGAGCTTGTTGAGGCTTGGTTTGGTATCTACTTGGTATTTGCCTGATTGGTACTTGGTTGATTCTTCTCTTCAAGTCTGGCAGAAAACCTGTCAGCTTTCGAAGGGTTTTGTTTTGAAATGTAGACTTTACTGACACAATGAGATGAAAGCGAACCTGAATCTGAATCTGTACTATCATAAAAAGAACGGATCCGCATTGTTTTGCAAGATTAAGAAGTTTGTCTTGCAAAACAATGCGAACCCGTTTGATTTTTGACATACAAATAATACCTACTGGTGAATTTGCAATTTTAAATTCAGAAAACCCCACGGGCATGCAGCATCTGCTCGATCTCCACCATGTCGATGCGTCGTCCGTGCAAGATACTGATCAGAAGATCTGTCCCGTCTGCTATGTTGTTATATT
>CACZPA010000050.1 GCA_902782895.1 uncultured Eubacteriales bacterium | reverse complement strand
GTTCAGGAATACAGAGAATAAGAGAAGATATATGCTGAAGAGGACAATTAGCGGCGCCGTGCTGCTTGCGGTGATGATCGCGCTTGTAGCGGCCGGCGGGAAGATCATGCTTGCAGGGCTTTTTGTGATGAGCATGATCGGGCTGTATGAATTTTACAAGGCGGTTAGAGAGGGCGGACACAGCCCTTTCACGGTGACGGGAATGGTCATGTGTTTTTTGTACTATCTGACACTGCTCCTGTGGCCGGATGAACTGATGGGAACAAGTCTGCACCAGTCCGTAATAATCGCGTTCTTCCTGCTTCTGATGATCCTTACGGTCATCGGATATCCGAAGAGGCAGGTCGCGGACATGGCGCTTTCCTTCACCGGATTTGTCTATGTAGCTGTGTTTTTCGCCTGCATGTATGTCGTGCGGACCATGCCGAAGGGGGCTTACATCGTCTGGTATATTTTCATCGCCTCCTGGGGATGCGATACCTTCGCGTATCTGGCGGGACGATTCTTCGGAAAGCGCAAGATGGTTCCGGAGCTTTCGCCGCATAAGACAGTTGCCGGCGGCATCGGCGGCATTGTCGGAGCGGTAGTCCTGGCTCTTGTTTATACTGTTGTTTTCAGGGATTATCTGCCGTTAGCCGGAGCGCCGATGTATCTGATGGCCGCCGCGATCGGCATATTCGGAGGAATCCTGTCTCAGTTCGGAGATCTTTTCGCGTCATCGGTCAAACGGGTCACGGGGATCAAGGATTTCGGCAATCTGATCCCGGGACACGGCGGCATCATGGACCGGTTTGACTCCACGCTGCTGGTAACGCCGGCAGTGCTGCTGCTTGTCAGAATCTTTATGCGGATACACGCCTGAAACTCCGCGGGAGGAACATTTTGAAGAATATCGTAATTCTCGGGTCGAGCGGATCAATCGGTACGCAGACCCTTTCTGTTATCGAGGCATGTCCGGAGGACTATAAGGTCGTCGCGCTGGCTGTCAATACGTCGGCGGAGGTGCTGCGCGCGCAGGTGCAGAAGTTCAGGCCCCTGGCGGCGGTCATCTACGACCCTGTAAGCTATGAAAAGGCTTCCTGCGACTGGCCGTATCCGGAGACGAAGCTTCTGTGCGGGATGGACGGGCTGCTTGAGATCGTCCGGATGCCGGAGGCGCAGATCGTAGTGACCGCAATGGTGGGCATGATCGGACTGCGGCCGACGGTAGAAGCAATCAAGGCCGGCAAGGATATCGCGCTTGCCAACAAGGAAACGCTGGTGTGCGCGGGGCAGCTGATCATGCGGCTTGCACGGGAGCATCAGGTCCGGATCCTGCCCGTGGACAGCGAACACGGGGCGATTTTCCAGTGTCTGTACGGCGTACAGGATCGCAAGGAGCTCGCCGGGCTGATTCTGACAGCGTCGGGAGGACCTTTCCGCGGATTTACGAAAGAGCAGCTTCAGTCCGTGACAAAAGAACAGGCGCTGCGCCATCCGAGCTGGAAGATGGGCGCCAAGATCACGATCGACTCCGCGACGATGGTCAATAAGGGACTGGAGACAATCGAGGCGAGATGGCTGTTTGACTGCGGACCGGAGAGGATCCGTGTGGTGGTGCATCCGCAGAGCGTCATCCATTCGATGATCGAGCTGGTGGACGGATCGGTCATCGCGCAGCTCGCGGTACCGGACATGCGGCTCCCGATCGAGGTCGCACTGGCCTATCCGGAGAGGGGCCCGCGCGTCATACAGCCGCTGAATCTGGCTGCATATGGCTCGCTGACGTTCGAAGAGCCGGATGAGGATGTTTTTGTATCCCTGCGCCTTGCGCGGGAAGTCATGCAGGAGGGCGGACTGTATCCCGCCGTGCTGAACGCGGCCAATGAATGCGCGGTCGCGGATTTCCTCGCGGACAGGATCGGTTTTACCGGCATCTACGAGAGGATCGAGAAGAGTCTGGACTGGGCGGCGTCCCAGGGACTGGCGGACTCTGCTTATGAGCTGGAAGAAGTTTTTGAGTGGGAGAAGAGAATCAGGGACCTGTGGTCCCGGAACGGATAAAATATGGGTATTGTAATCGCGATACTGGTCTTCGCGTTCATGATCATGATCCACGAGTGGGGACATTTCATCGTGGCGCGGAAGAACGGTGTGTTTGTCAAAGAATTTGCTTTCGGAATGGGGCCTAAGATCGTCAGCCATGTGTCGAAAAAGTCCGGAACAGAGTATTCCTGGAGGCTGCTGCCGGTCGGAGGCTTTTGCAGCATGCTCGGCGAGGACGAGCCGGTCGAGGAGGCTGGGTCCTTCTCGGAGAAATCCGTCTGGAGACGGATGGCGATCGTTATCGCCGGGCCGCTCATGAATATTCTGACAGCGTTTATTTTTACGGTGATTCTGGTCATCATGACCGGATATTACACGCCTGCGGTACGGGATCTGGATCCGGCGGGCGGTGCGGCTGCGGCCGGCATGCAGAGCGGCGATACGATCCTGTCGGTGGACGGCCGGAAGGTCCATATTTATCAGGATCTGACCTATATCATGATCGATATCGGAGAGAAACCGACCGAGGTCATCGTGCGCCACACGGACGGGACAAAAGAGACGCTGACCGTGACACCGCAATATTCGGAAGAGGACGGCCGGTATCTGCTCGGCATAACGGTCGGAGCGGAGAATCTCGGTTGGAAGGACGCGATCGCGAAGGACGGATTGGCAGCGGTACCCGGGCTGATCGGAAGCACATTCCAGGAGGCTTTCTGGGAGATGCTCGGCAATATCCGGCTGGTTGTCCGGAGCTTTGTGCAGCTGATCACGGGACAGCTCGGGACGGGACAGGTCATGGGCCCCATCGGTATCGTGCAGGTGATGGACGATACCTATACACAGGCCGCGGCCATCAGCTTCCGTGCGCTGATCGTGACGATCCTGAGCCTGACGGCGGTGCTCTCCATCAATCTCGGCGTCATGAACCTTTTCCCGATACCGGCGCTTGACGGAAGCCATCTGGTCTTCCTGCTGATCGAAGCGATCTTCCACAAGCCGGTCAACAAGAAGGTTGAAAACATCATCTATCTTGTCGGATTTGTCCTGCTTTTCACCGTCATGGCGCTGGTGGCATATCAGGATATCCGGCGGATCGTGGGGTAAAACATGTTTACACGTAAAGATACAAGGCCGGTGAAGGTCGGTGGTCTGACGCTTGGCGGCGGGGCTCCGGTCCGGATCCAGTCCATGACCAATACAAGAACAGCGGATGTGGAGGCGACCGTCCGGCAGATCCTGGAGCTCGAGGAGGCCGGATGCGAGATCATCCGCGCGACCGTACCGGACATGGCGTCCGCGGAAGCTTTTGAGAAGATCCGCGAGAGGATCCATATTCCGCTTGTCGCGGATATCCATTTTGATTACCGTCTTGCGATCGCGGCGGTCGAGCACGGCGCGGATAAGATCCGCATCAATCCGGGCAATATCGGGTCCAAGGACAAGGTCCGTGCGGTCGCGGACGCTTGTAAGGCACATCATGTCCCGATCCGTGTCGGTGTGAATTCCGGTTCGCTGGAGAGGGAGCTGCTCGCGAAATACGGCGGACCGACCGCGGAGGCGCTCGCGGAGAGCGCGGCCGGCAAGGTCAGACAGCTGGAGGAATGCGGCTTCTCCGATATGGTCGTATCGATCAAGGCCTCTACGGTCAATCTTTGCGTGGACGCGAATCTGGCTTTTGCCGCACAGTATGATTATCCGCTGCATCTCGGCATTACCGAGGCGGGCGGACTGTCGGACGGAACGGTCAAATCCGCCATGGGACTGGGTGCCTTGCTGCACGCGGGGATCGGGGACACGATCCGGGTTTCACTGACGGCCGATCCTGTCGAAGAAGTCCGTGTCGCGAAGCAGATCCTGCGTTTCGCGGGACTGCGCAACTCGGGGATCGAATGGGTTTCCTGCCCGACCTGCGGACGCACGTCCATCGATCTGGTAAAGCTTGCGGATGACGCAAGAGAGACACTTAAAGACGAAACATTGCCGATCCGCATCGCTGTTATGGGATGCATCGTGAACGGACCGGGAGAGGCGCGGGAAGCCGATCTCGGCATAGCCGGCGGCAAAGGAGAAGGACTGATCTTCCGTAAGGGAGAGATTCTGCGGAAAGTACCGGAGGATGAGCTGTTGCCGGCGCTTCTGCAGGAATTCCATAAACTGAAAGACGAAATGACACAGAATGTGTGAGGATACAGATGCAGGAACAGAGGACTTTAGCGGATTATTTTAAAGATTGTCTGACCGATGAGGGGCAGCGGAACGCTGCTTCTCTTTTGCGTGTCCAGAACGTTGAGATTCGGACGGAGGAGCGAAAGCTGGTCGTGCAGACGGTTACGGATCAAATCCTGGATCCGGCTTTCCGACAGGGGTTGGAGGAGACGATCGCGGAGAATTTCCGCAATCAGCTGACCGTGGATCTCGAGGTCGAGCTGGAGAATCCGAAAGCGGACGACGATGACGAAGCACTGCGGGAGCGGATGGAGGACGCGTGGAATTATGTCCTCGAAGAGGAGCAGCGTCTGCGTCCGATGTGCTATCATATCCTGAAAAACGCGGAGCCGGAGTTCCTGAGCGGGGGACGGATCCGTCTTCCGCTTCCGCAGGAGACGATCAGTCTGCTGCAGTTCAACGGCTGCCTGCACAGTCTGGAGATCCTGATGGAGAAGATGACCGGCCAGCCGGTGAGAGTGCTGGCGGAAGCCGTCGCCAGGGATCCGAGGATCGATGAGATGCGGGAGGCCCGTATTCAGGCCAAAGAAGAAGAGCTGCTGCGCAGCTGTGTGCCGCAGGATAACGGCGGTGCGGAAGGGCGGAGCGAAGGGTCCGGCCAGCCGGCAGCTGTCACGTATCCGTCGGAGGGACATGTTCCGGCAGAGGAGAATGCTCCGGCCGGAGAAATGATTCCGGTGAGCGCGCTTCCGTGGGAAGAGGAAGCCGCAGCCGGCCCGATGCAAACCGCAGCCGGTCCGGTGGGATCCGCCGCGCCGGCACAGGATGACAATCCGGTCTGGAATCCAGCAGATGCCTCGGTTCAGAATCCGGAAGATGCCTCGGTTCAGAATCCGGCAGACGCAGCGGATCAGCGTCCGGCGCCCGCTTCGGTCGACTGGAAGGCGGAACAGGACGGGAATCCGGAAGATAAGACAAGCGAAGAAGAACTGCCGCATGACGAGGTTCTTTTCGGACGCGCGATCCGCGGCAAGATCGGCGAGTTTACAGCGATGGAGGACGGTAAGCGTCTGATTCTGTACGGCGTTGTGACCTCTGTAACGTCCCGGGAGATCAAGGGCGAGAAGATCCTCGTCCAGCTGAGCCTGACGGATTATCAGCATGAAGCTCTCGTCAAGTCCTTTATTCCGAAGGACCAGTTTGAGGACATGGAAGAGAAGCTGAAGGCCGGCATTACGCTGATGGCCCGCGGGACAGTCCGTGCGGATGACTATATCCATGAGCTGACGCTTGTGGCCAACAGCCTGATGCTCTGCGCGCAGCCTTTTGAAGCGGATCCGGAGGTCCTTGAGGCGTACAACGGGATGCTGATCGGCATGCCCTATATCGCGAAGGAGCTGCGGCCGCTCCGCAATATTGAGAACGTCCACGGCGAAGTGACCGTAGAGGGACAGGTCATTCTGCACGAAACAAAAGAAGACCGTTCCGGCGGACTTTCGCTGACGATTGATATCACGGACGGGACCGGGTCGGTTTCCGTCTATTCCCGTACGGATAAGGAGCGCTACAAAGAGCTTGCGTCCGATCTGAAGCCCGGCAAATCGATTCAGGTCTACGGCGAGATCGAGCCGGATTTTCACGGGGGACATTCCCACATCCGCGCCAAAGCGATCCGGAAGATCAAGAAGAATTTCCGCCCGGAGCGGCAGGATACCTATCCGGAGAAACGCGTCGAGCTCCATATGCATTCCAAAATGAGCGAGATGGATGCTGTTTCTTCGCCGACCGAGCTTGTCCAGCAGGCGGCGCGCTGGGGGCATCCGGCCGTCGCGATCACGGATCACGGCGTCTGCCAGGGATTCCCGGAGGCCATGACCGCCGCGAACGACCTTCCGATCAAGGTCATCTACGGTGTGGAGATCTATCTCGTCGACGACCTGCAGGATGCGGTAACACGCGATCAGGGACAGACGCTCGACGACGAATTCGTCGTCTTCGATATCGAGACCACGGGTTTCAACAAGGAGTCAGACCAGATCATCGAGATCGGCGCGGTCAAGATCCGCAAAGGAGAAGTTATCGACCGCTTCAGCAGCTTTATCGATCCCGGCCGGCATATTCCGGACCATATCACAAAGCTGACCAGTATTACGGACGAGGACGTCGCGGGCAGCGATCCGATCGAAAAGGTTCTGCCTAGATTCCTGGATTTCATCGGCACGGACGCGGTCGTCGCGCATAACGCGGGCTTTGATACAGGCTTTATCGCGGCCAAGGCGCTCGCGCTCGGCCTGCCTGCTTTTGAGAATACGGTCGTGGACACGCTCGCGCTGTCCCGCGGCCTCTATAATACGCTGAAAAAATACACGCTGGACGCGGTATGCCGTCACCTCGGCATCTCTCTGGAGAACCATCACCGGGCGGTGGACGACGCGCAGGCCTGCGCGGATATTTTCGTGCAATGCGTGAAGGAGCTGAAAGAGCGCAAGATCGCGGATCTTTCCGGCATCAATGAGCTGATCCGGGCCGGTATCGACGCGAAGCGTCTGAAAGCCTATCACGCGATCGTTCTGGTCAAGGACCTGGTCGGACTGCGCAATCTGTATGAGATGGTCTCCATCTCGCATCTGCAGTATTTCTTCCGCACGCCGCGTGTACCCAAATCCGTCTTTAACCGCTTCCGGGAAGGCATGATCATCGGCACCGCCTGCAGCGCGGGCGAGCTGTATACGGCCGTACTCGAGGAGGACGGGCAGGAGGTTTTGGACCGTCTGGCGGATTTCTATGACTATTTTGAGATCCAGCCGCTGACCAACAATGAATATCTGGTCCGTGAGGGACGTGTCGCGGACGACGAAGGCCTGCGCAATATCAACCGCCGAATCGTGGAGCTCGGAGAGCATTACGGCAAGCCGGTTGTAGCGACCTGCGATGTGCATTTCATGAACCCGGAGGACGGAATCTTCCGCAAGATCATTCTGACCGGCAAGGGCATGGAGGACGCGGATCAGCAGGCGGATCTGTATTTCCGCACGACCAATGAGATGATGGACGAATTCGCTTACCTCGGTGAGGAGAAGGCGCATGAAGTCGTCATCGACAATCCGCTTCGGATCGCGGAGCAGATCGAGAAGATCAAACCGATTCCGGACGGGACCTATACGCCCGAGATCCCCGGCGCGAACGAGGAGCTCGAGAAGATTACGCACGACAAGGCAAAGTCGATCTATGGAGATCCGCTGCCGGAGATCGTGCAGGCAAGACTGGACAGAGAGCTGGGGTCGATCATCAAGCACGGTTTCGCGAGCCTTTATATTATCGCGGAGCGGCTTGTTAAGCACTCCAACGCGGACGGATACGTTGTCGGCTCCCGAGGCTCCGTCGGCTCGTCTTTTGTCGCGACGATGGCCGGTATTACCGAAGTCAATCCGCTGCAGCCGCACTATGTCTGCCCAAACTGCCATTATTCGGAATTCGATTCCGAGGAAATCCGCGCTAACGCTGACAAATCCGGTTTTGATCTGCCGGATAAGGTCTGCCCCAAGTGCGGAACCATGCTCGCGAAGAACGGCCATACGATCCCGTTTGAAACCTTCCTGGGCTTTAACGGTGATAAGGAGCCGGATATCGATCTGAACTTCTCCGGCGAATACCAGCCGCGCGCGCATGCTTTTACCGAGGAACTTTTCGGTAAAGATCATGTATTCCGCGCGGGTACGATGGGCGGCCTGGCGGACAAGACGGCTTACGGATATGTCATGAAATATCTGGAGGCGCACGGCAGGGACGAGAACCGGGCGGAAGTCAACCGGCTGGTCGCGGGCTGCACGGGCGTGCGCCGGACAACGGGACAGCATCCCGGGGGACAGATCGTTGTACCGAAGGGATACAGTATCTATCAGTTTTGTCCGGTACAGTATCCGGCCAACAAGGCGGAAGCCGGCACGATTACAACCCATTTCGACTATCACCAGCTGCATGACCGTCTGCTGAAGCTGGATATCCTCGGGCACGATGATCCGACCATGATCCGCATGCTTTCGGATCTGACCGGGCTTGCCGCGACGGACATCCCGTTGGACGACAAAAAGGTCATGTCGCTTTTCCTGAACACGGACGCGCTCGGCGTTACGCCGGAGCAGATCGGCAGCAAGACCGGAACATACGGAGTGCCGGAATTCGGCACGCCTTTTGTACGCGGCATGCTGCTGGATACGAAGCCAAAGAGCTTCTCGGATCTGGTCCGGATCTCCGGTCTGTCCCACGGTACGGATGTGTGGAATAACAACGCGTCGGACATTATCGCGGCCGGAGAGGCGACGATTTCGGACGTTATCTGTACACGTGACGACATCATGGTTGCTCTGATCAGCCACAAGATGGACAATCTGTACGCTTTCAAGACGATGGAGGCGGTCCGTAAGGGCAAGGGCATCAAGGAAGACGACGAAATCAAGATGCGCGAGGCCGGTGTGCCGGAGTGGTTTATCCGTTCCTGCAAGAAGATCAAATACCTGTTCCCAAAGGGACACGCGACCGCTTATGTCATGATGGCACTGCGTGTGGCCTATTATAAGGTTTATTACAAAGAAGCGTATTATGCCGCGTTCTTCAGTATCCGGGCGAAGGTCTTTGATTACGAGACCATGTGCTTCGGCGAGCAGGTTGCCCGCGCGGAGAAGGCGCGGATCGAGGCGCTCGGCAAGGACGCGACGGAGAAGGATAAGGACGAGGTCACGGCGCTGGAGCTTGTGATCGAAGCCTATTGCCGCGGCGTGCAGTTCGCTCCGATCAGTCTTACCGAGTCCGGAGCGGAGCGCTTTAAGCTGACCAAGGATAACCGGCTGCTGCCGCCGTTTACCGCGCTGCCCGGCATGGGCGCGCAGGCCGCGAAGAGCATCGTGGAAGCACGCGAGAAATCACCCTTTATCACGGTGGACGATTTTGCGGAGCGCGCCAAGGTCTCCAAGACGATCATCGAAGACATGCGCCGGCTTCATATTCTGGAAGGTCTGCCGGAGTCCATGCAGATGAGTCTTTTCTGAGATGGGCTGTTCTGAGATGAATCCTCCGAGACGGGCGTTCCGAGACGGAATCTTTTGTAAAACGAGGCGCGGATAATATGGCAGAACATGTGACGCATGGCTTTGGGCCGCTCTACGGCGAGCAGTCCGATACCTTGATTCTTGGAAGCTTCCCGTCGGTGAAATCGAGAGAACAGGCTTTTTTCTACGGGCATCCGCAGAACCGGTTCTGGAAGATTCTTGCGGCGGTCTATGAATGGCCGGTGCCGGAGGGTGTCGATCCGGCGCGCATGCCGGTGGAAATGAAACGTGACTTCATCCTGCGAAGCCGTCTTGCGCTGTATGACGTCATCGAAGAGTGTGAAATCACGGGATCCTCTGACGCGAGCATTCGAGGTGTGATTCCGGCGGATCTCCTGCCGATCCTCGCGGGGTCCCGGATCATGCGGATCTTTGTAAACGGCAAGACTGCGGAGAAGTATTATGTGAAGTATCAGGAGCCGGTGACGGGGATCCGGGCGGTGACACTGCCTTCCTCAAGTCCGGCCAATGCCGCGTGGAGCCTCGAGAGGCTGACCGCGGAGTGGCGCAGGCTGCTGACAGGGCAGGGCTGACCGTCTGGAATCGGTCGATTGACCGGTCGATTGACCGGACACCGGGACGGCGGACCGCCTGACATTGCTGTTTACTTTTCATTCAGAGTGTGCTAAAGTATATGCACGATAAAACCAGCAGATCCGAAAGGAGTATCAGACAATGAGAGACGAGACTTTATGCCTGCACGCGGGATACCATCCGAAGAATTCTGAACCGCGCGCAGTTCCGATCGTACAGAGCACGACGTATGTTTATGATTCCACAGAGGAAGTCGCGGCGGTTTTTGACGATCCGACACGTTCCCTGATCTATTCGCGCTTCGCGAACCCGACCGTTATGGCGGTCGAGGAGAAGATTTCGGAGCTGGAAGGCGGAGTCGGCGCGATGTGCACCTCTTCCGGACAGGCAGCGACACTTCTTTCGGTTCTGAATATCTGTCAGGCCGGTGACAGTCTGATCAGCTCCACCGAGATCTACGGCGGCACACTGAACCTGTTCGCCTTTACCCTGAAGAAGCTGGGAATCGAGTGCGTTTTTGTCGCGCCGGATGCCACCGACGAGGAGATCGAAGCTGCATTCAAGCCGAATACCAAGCTTGTCTTCGGCGAGACGATCGCGAACCCCGCGCTGACGGTCTTTGACATCTCCCGCTTCGCGGACTTCGCGCATAAGCACCATGTACCGCTGATCGTGGACAATACCTTCGCGACGCCGGTTCTGTGCAAACCGTTTGATTACGGCGCGGATATCGTTATCCATTCGACGTCCAAGTACATGGACGGACACGCGGTGCAGAACGGCGGCGTCATCGTCGACAGCGGCAAGTTTGACTGGAAATCCGGCAATTTCCCGGGAATCACCGAGCCGGACGAGTCCTATCACGGTATTTCCTATACGGAAACCTACGGCAAGCAGGCGTATATCATCAAGGCTCGCATGCAGCTGATGCGTGATTTCGGCGTATATCCGGCTGCACATTCCGCGTTCCTGCTGAATCTCGGACTGGAGACGCTCTCCGTCCGCATGAAGCAGTATTGCGAGAACGCCATGACGGTCGCGCAGTATCTGGAGGAATCTCCTTATGTGGAGAGGGTTATCTATCCGGGGCTTGCGGGGGACAAGAATCACGCGCTGGCCGAGAAATATCTCAAAGGCGCGAGCGGCGTTATCTCCTTCATCATCAAGGGCGGCCGCGATACGGCCATGCGTTTTATGAATTCGCTGAAGCTGGCTTCTAACGAAGTGCATGTCGCAGATATCCGTACCTGCGTCCTGCATCCGGCCAGTGAAACGCATCGCCAGCTGACGGAAGAGCAGCTGGCCGCGGCGGGCATCGAGCCCGGCATGATCCGTTTCTCCGTCGGTCTGGAGAATATTCAGGATATCCTGGACGACCTGGAGCAGGCTTTTGCCGCGATCGCGTAAGTATACAGACAGGGACTGTGGATGTTTTCACGGTCCTTTTTGCAAATTAAGGGGGTCAATCATATGGAACTGTTGAAAGGTATTCAGCCGTTCTGGTTCTGGAACGGCGATATGGCTCCGGAGGAAATCCGGCGCCAGATCCGGGAAATGCAGGACAAGGGGATCAGAGGATTTCTGATTCATCCAAGACAGGGAATGGAGGTCCCGTACTTGTCGGCAGAGTTCTTCCGCCGGGTGCAGGTCGCGGTCGAAGAGGCTGCCGCCTGCGGGCTGGAGGTATGGCTGTACGACGAATATCCATATCCGAGCGGTGTGGCGGCCGGTCTTGTAACGGTGGATCATCCCGAGTATCTGTGCAAGAAACTGTCCCCGGTAACGCAGGATGTGGACGGAGGGAGCACGATACGGATCGAAGCGCCGTGGGGCAAGGTCCTGTCCGCGCGGGCATATCCGGTCACGGAAGAGGAATGCGATTATCACACATATATCGATCTGGCCGAATACGTCGGCCCGGACTATGGCCGGGAGGTCTTCCAGCTGTCCGGACTGACAGCCTATAACCGCAAGCGGTATTTTACCGGAGAGCAGCGCAATCTCCTGCTGTGGGACGCACCGGAGGGACGTTACAGGATCCACATTTACGTTGAGGAAGTCATGAAGCATTTCAAATACTTCGAGACCTTTGTGGATCCGCTGAATCCCGCGGCCGTGCGCCAGTTTATCGAATGCACGCACGAGCGGTACAAAAAGTACGTCGGAGACGAGTTCGGCAAAACGATCAAGGGATTCTTCTCTGACGAGGTGACGGCTTTCCCGCCGGGCAGACCGTGGTCGTCTCTGCTGCCGGACAGGTGGCCGGCTGACAGGGATATCTACAGCGACCTGCCGGCGCTCACAGAGGATATCGGTCCGGAAACGGCCCGGATCCGCTATATCTATCACAATCTTGTGACGGAGATGTTCATCGACAGCTATGATAAGCAGATCTATGAATGGTGCAGCGCGAACGGGCTGCTGTATATCGGCGAGAAACCGATCCTGCGCAGCAAAGAGCTTGCGTATGTCTCCGTCCCCGGCATCGATACCGGGCATCTGAAGGTCGGTGCGAAAGCCGATCCGCTGCCGGCCGGATACCGCTCAAACGGCAAGGTCGCTTCTTCCGGCGCGCATTTCTACCATAAGCCTGCCGCGCTCTGCGAGGCCTTCCATTCGATCGGCTGGGGCATGACGCTGCAGGACATGAAATGGATCTTTGACTGGCTGGCGGTGACGGGAATCGACTGGTTCGTACAGCATGCGTTCTACTATTCCGCGGAAGCGCTGCACAAGCATGACGCGCCGCCGTCCTCGTTCTATCAGATGCCGTGGTGGCACGAACAGAAAACGCTCAGCCAATACGCGGATCAGCTCAGTCACCTGTGGGACGGCATGAAACGCCGTGTGCACGTGCTTCTGATGGATCCCGCGCCGGCCGGCTGGGTACTGGACCGGGAGGGACAGAAAAAAGCAGGCGCGTCCCTGCAGGCGGTGCAGCATTCCCTGATGCGAAGAGGGTGCGACTACTATTTCATCGATCCTGAATTATTCGCGGAAGCGGAAGTCAGGGACGGTTTACTGTATGTGAACGGCGAGCCGTATGCCTGTGTCGTGCTGCCGGATATGTGTCTGATCGAGGACAACGCGTTCCGGACGCTCCGTAAATTCGTGGAGGCGGGCGGCACGGTCGTGGTCGCGGGTGGACTGCCTTGCGTGAATATCGGAGAAGAGGACAGTGCCGGCTGGTTTGCGGAGCTTTTCGCCGGAAAAAATGTCCCTGCCGAGGACACGGGAGAGGCCGTCAGTGCTGTGCTGCAGAAGAAGCTCGCAGACTATGCGGCTTCGGTGCTTCCGGAAGGGACGTACTGCGCGGAAGGGACGGATCCGGAGAGCGGCAGAAGCAGGAGATTCCTGGTCAATACGACGGACCGTCCGCAGAAACTGGTCATCGGCTGCGCGGACGGCACACAGCGGACCTTCGAATTAGGCCCGTTGGAATCTGTCATTGATGACGGAGCGGACGTGCCGGCAGGAAATGTCCTGCAGATCCCGAACGGCAGATGGACACTTGCGCGTACCGGGCAGAACGTTCTGTATCTGGGACGGTTCCGCCTGACCTTATCGGACGGCCAGACGGGGATCACGGGCGGATACCCGATCATCGACCAGATGGAAGAGCTCGGCCTGAAGATGCCGGTACAGACACATCCATATTTCGGCTGCCCGAAGGAGCTCGCTTTCTCCGGCGTTGAAGCGGTATACGAGGCGGATTTCGACTGGCTGGCCTCAGATACGAGAGCGGATCTCGTGATGGAACCGGGAACAATGGCCGGAGAATGGAAGATGCTTCTGAACGGCGCAGAAATCGACAAAGACGGCTTCGCTTCGGAACGTCTGGAGGGACGGCCGGTGCTGCGGATCCCGCTTACAGGCATCCGGCAGGGACGGAACAGACTGACGGTCTGCGTGTCCTGCGGCAAGGATTCGGACGGACTTCGCAATCCACTGTATATTCTCGGGAATTTCGGCGTGCGGATCGGAGAGGCAGCTGAACAAGCAGCCGGACAGATAGACGGAGAGATGGACGGGCAAGCACCCGGACAGCTGGCCGGGCAAGCAGCCGGAAAGCATGCCACTGAACCGGTGCAGGGCGGCAATCTCCTGCAGGTCGTCGCGCCGCGGCAGGACGGAATACCCGGAAAGGACGTTGAGAACGGCTTGCCTTATTATGCCGGAGAATCCTGCTTCACGCAGACGTTTGCGTGGGACGGGGACGGTTCACCGGATACCTTGGATCTCTCCTGCCTGGAGCTGCCGGATGTTGTACGGGTCACGCTGAACGGGACAGATCTCGGCGTCAGCGCGTGGGAGCCGCGCAGGCTACAGATCCCGCAAGGCGTCCTGCGGAAGGGCGAGAACACGCTCCGGCTGCAGGTCTATAATACCATGCAGGGCTTCTACGAGGGACAGACCTTCGACCGTGCCGCTCACCGCTATGTGGATCTGCAGGATCCGGAAGCGATTCAGCAGGAAAAGCACTTCCTGGCGTGATAGACAGCACGTTTTCAGCAGGATTTTGCAGGAAAATTAGCGAAAATCGCTTGCATTTTGTATAAAAGCGTGTTATACTTGTAATGTTCGCAGAGGATGAAAATGAGAGTGGGGCAGCCCACTCTCGTTTCATGTATCGGCGGCATAACAGAAGCGGACAGGGACCATCTCTGTCCCGTCATTCTGCAAAGGAGGGAGACCATGAAGAAAGCGGACTTGATCCGGTTCGTCGAAGAGCAGCTTGCCCCGTTCGCCGAGGAGCAGCGCTATGAGATCGTGGACGTGGATTACGTGAAGGAGGGTTCGGACTGGTATCTGCGGATTCTCGCGGATAAGGAGGGCGGCATCGGTCTGGATGACTGTACAGCGATCAGCCGTTATATCGAGCCGATCCTGGATCGGGAGGATCCTGTCCCGGACGCTTATATCCTGGAGGTCAGCTCTCCCGGGATCGACAGACCCCTGCAGAAGGACAAGGATTTTACCAGGGGACTGGGCAAGGTGATGGACGTTAAGCTGTTCAAGGCCCCGGAGGATGGGATCTTCGCGGGACAGAAGGAGTTTACCGCCATGCTTGTATCGTGCGACCATGAGGCGCAGACGGTGGAGCTTGCCGACGAGAAGGAGAATAAGCAGGTCTTCTCCCGCAAGGATTTTGCCGGGATCCGTCCCTATATTGACTTTTGATCTTAAGTAAGGAGGAATTCATAAAAAATGGCTCAGAATGACATGAGTGATCTGCTTCCGGCACTCGAACTGCTGGAAAAGGAAAAAGGCATCAGCAAAAAGGTGATTTTCGACGCGCTGCGCGAAGCAATCCACAATGCCTGCAACAAGAACTTTAAGAATCCCGCGGTTGCGCAGAATATCCGGGTGGATATCGACGAGACCAAGGGAACGGTCAGAGTCCTCCTGAAGAAAGACGTCGTAGACGCTCCGCAGGATGACAATCTGGAGATCGGTATCGAGAGGGCCAAGGCCATCGATCCGAATCTCGAAGTCGGAGACAAGGTTGAAGTTGAGATCACGCCCCGCAACTTCGGACGTATCGCCGCGCAGAACGCGCGTCAGGTCGTCATGCAGAAGCTGCATGAGGCGGAGCGTACCATGGTCTACGATGAATACAAAGAGAAGGAACGTGAGATCGTCAGCGGTCTGATCCAGCGCAAGGAGAAGAAGAACGTCTTCGTCAACCTGGGTCATACCGAGGCGCTGCTGCTTCCGGCGGAGCAGATTCCGGGAGAAGAGTACAAGCAGAACCAGATCATGAAGTTCTACGTAGTCCGCACGGACAAGACGACAAAAGGCCCGCAGATCTTCGTGTCCCGTACACATCCGGAGCTCGTGAAGAAGCTTTTCGAGCAGGAAGTGCCCGAGCTGCATCAGGGCATCGTCGTGATCAAGAATATAGCCCGTGAGCCGGGCTCCCGCAGCAAGCTCGCGGTCATGAGCAAGGATCCGCAGATCGATCCGCTCGGCGCGTGCGTCGGCCCGAACGGCGACCGTGTCAATGCGGTCGTTAACGAACTGTCCGGCGAGAAGGTCGATATCGTTGTCTGGAACGAGCAGCCCGATGTCTATATCGCGGCCGCACTTTCACCGGCGCAGGTCCTGAGCGTACACGTAGACCCCGAGAGCATGATGGCTTCCGTAACGGTTCCTGAGAACCAGCTGTCGCTCGCGATCGGCAAGGACGGACAGAACGCACGTCTTGCCGCCAAGCTGACGGGCTATCGCATCGACATCAAGAGCCAGACGCTCGGACGCATTATTATCGACGACGAGGAGGATGACTATTATCCTCCGATGCATGACGACGAGGACGATTAATCCGTCCCGCCCGTATCAGAAGGAGTGAACAGAACGGATGCCTCATACCAGAAAAATCCCGATGCGGACCTGTATCGGATGTCATGAGCAGAAGCCCAAGAAAGAAATGATCCGGATCGTCCGTGATCCGCAGGGTGCGCTCTCCATCGACAGGACCGGTAAGAAATCGGGCAGAGGTGCTTATATCTGCGATGACCCGGCCTGCCTGGAGAAAGCTGCTTCGGGCGGCGGGATCGAGAGAGCGCTGGAGACGCCCGTAACGGAGGCGCTTCTGGCCGCGCTTAGGAAGGAGCTGACAGCCAGATGAACGAGAGAAAGCTGTTCGGACTGCTCGGCCTTTCCAGTAAGGCCGGCAAGGTCGCCAGCGGAGAGTTTCAATGTGAAGAAGCAATCCGCGCGGGCAAGGCCGGAGTGGTGCTGACGGCGTCCGATGCTTCCGCGAATACCAGGAAGAAATTCCGGGACAAGAGTGCTTTTTACCACATCCCGTATTATGAGATCCCCGCGGACAAGGTCAGACTTGGACGCGCCATCGGCAGAGAAGAGAGATCCTGTGTTGCCGTGACGGACGCGGGACTTGCAGAGGATCTGTTAAAATATTTAGAGGAGCCCGTTCTCCCCGATCAAATCTGAAAGGTGGATATCAGTCAGTGACTAAAATTACAGTAGAAGCTCTTGCTAAACAGTTAAAGAAAACCAATACGGAAGTATTGAAGGCGCTGGAAAAAATCGGCGTATTTGTGCCGAATGCCAAGGCTGCGCTGGAGCTTGATGAGATTCGGAGAGTATGCATCG
>CACZPA010000049.1 GCA_902782895.1 uncultured Eubacteriales bacterium | reverse complement strand
CTACCGGTTCCTGTTCATCTTCGTCATTGACAGCCTTGTACTGTATCTGTTCACGGGCATCTGGACTTTTGTCCTGGTACCGGTCATCCGGCTCTCAGAGATGCTTCTTAACAGGAACAACAGGACAATCTGTGACGGGATCACGGGGATCATGATTATCGAAAAACTGTCTTATAACGGAATCAATTAATACATCAGGAGGAAAAGAACCATGAAAAAGTGGATAGCGGCTTTACTGGCCGTTGTTATGAGCATTTCGATGCTCACGGGCTGCGGAGGCGGCAATGGCGGAAACGGCGGGAACCAGGTGAAGGATGACGGTGTGATCCGTATCTGGGTCGGCGAGGAATCCGCTGAATTCTATCAGAAGGTCTGTGACGAGTATCTGGCGGCGCATACCGATTTTGGCTATAAGATCGAAGTCAAGGGTATGGACACCGGCTCCATCGCGGGAACCATTACCAATGATCCGACAGCGGCCGCGGATATCTATACCGTAGCACATGATAATATCGGCAAACTGGCTTCTACGCAGTGCGCAAAGCCCATCACCGATGAGACGCTGATCGCGCAGGTGCTGGCGGACAATCCGGAATCCTACCGGAACGTCATCTATTCCACGCTGAACGGCCAGCAGTATCTGTACGGTGTTCCGTATATTTCCCAGGCACTGTTCCTGTACTACAACAAGGCGAAGGTTACCGAAGAGCAGGCGAAGACCTTTGAGGGGCTGCAGGAAGCCGCTAAGGCGGCCGGCACCAAGGCCATTACCGTAACCGGCGACGACGGTTACAACATGTCCTTCGCGCTGCTTGCCCGCAAAGTAAGCGACCACAGCACGACCGTTAAGATTTTTGAAGGCGCGGAGTCCGTTTCCGGCGGATCCAAGGGCGAGAGCAACTGTCAGGGCGACGATACCGTAGCGATCATCCGCTGGCTGCAGGCCTACGCGGCGGATCCAAACGGCTTCAAGTGGGCTTCTTCCGACGGCTGGGATGCGGATCTGGACAAGGATAACAACGGAGTCCTCGCGGTCATCGGCGGCGCATGGCATTATAATACGGCGAAGTCCGCTCTGGGCGAAACCAATCTCGGCATCACGATGATCCCGACCTTCAAGCTGACAGCGGAAGCGGTCGAGGGGCTGTCCGGAGTAGCTGCCGGCGATGAATACCGCGGCGGTACTTTCGCGGACTGCAAGTGCTTCATGATCAATGCTTACTCCGCGGCGGCCAAGTACGCCAAAGAGCAGGAGCTGATCCTTTATCTCTCCGGAAAGGAAGTTCAGAACGCTTCTTATCTGGAGTGCATGAACGTTCCGGCGTATGTCGGAGCGGAGAGCTATATCAAGCAGTGCTATGATGAAGGAAAGGTTACCGAGAGCCAGTACAATCTGGCGGCGATGCAGGTCAGCATGTCCGAGTGGGGCATCCCGCAGCCTTTCATCACCGGTACTCTGAACACCTATTATTATTCCAAGAATGCTCCGGCCGTATTCCGCGCGATGATCGACAAGACCGCATATCCGACAACCGGTGACCAGGTCCTTTCCGAGACCGAGTCGCTGGAGGGTGTACGCCGCGGCCTGTATCTGGTCGAATATCTGTGGATGCACGGAGTAACACCGAAGGAATTCCCTGCTTCTCTGCCGGAAAAAGCCTGATATATCCGGGTTTCCGGTTACTGCAATTGAGTATTGGAGGACAATCATGGATTCCAGAACTGCCATAGATTCAAAGAATAAGAATCCGCTGCGTTTCCTGGAACCGATAGGAAAGGCTTTTTCCGATTTCGGAAAAAGGTTTGCCGACGGCTCTCTGGGGACTAAGCTTTCGCATTTCATTTTCGGCGCGGGCAATTTCTATCATAAGCAGTATATCAAAGGATTGCTGTTTTTCCTGCTGCAGGTGGCGATCCTCTGGTTTATGATCTTCTGTCCGTCCGTCAACGGAACACCCTATGGCTACAAGGCGCTCTCGAATCTGTCTCTCCGCAATCTGTCGGAGGGCGGAGATTTCGATCCGCTTACCGGTCAGTTTACGGCGGGTTCTGACTGTAAGCTGATGATTCTGTTCGGCTTTGTAACCATTGCGGTGATCATCATCTATTTCATGGTATGGAATATGAATATCAAGTCCTCGTTCAAGGCCGATATGGACAGGAAAGTCGGCAAGAAGCCGACGACGTTCACGGAGGACCTGAAGGAGCTCTTGGACAGCAAATTCCACATTACCATGCTGACGCCGACGTGCATCGCGGCGGCCATCTTTACGATTCTGCCTACGATCTTCATGATCGCGCTGGCCTTTACGACCTATAACGATCAGGATATGAACAACCTGGGGACAAATCTGTTCCACTGGAACGGACTGCAGAATTTTCAGGCGGTTTTTACCGGCGAAGGATCGCTGGGCGTCGAGATCAAGAACCGCTTTATGCCGGTCCTGGGCTGGACCTTTATATGGGCAATTTTCGCGACGTTCACGTGCTATTTCGGCGGCATCATTCTGGCGCTGCTGATCAACAAAAAGGATCTGAAGGGCAAGAAGTTTTTCCGTACGATCTTTATTCTGACCATCGCGGTTCCGCAGTTTATTTCGCTGCTGGCGGTGCGTAATCTGCTCGGCGAATACGGCCCGGTGAACGCTATGCTGATGAACTGGGGGTGGATCCGCGAACCGGTCGGATTCCTTGGCCTGAATAACGGGGACAGTGAAACGCTGGCCAAGGTGATGGTTATTGTGATCAACATGTGGGTCGGTATTCCGTATACCATGCTGATGACGTCGGGTATTCTGATGAACATTCCGTCGGATCTGTACGAGGCGGCCCGTGTAGACGGCGCTTCCACCGCGAAAATGTTCTTTAAGATCACGATGCCGTACGTTATCTTTATTACGACGCCGTACCTGATCTCCAGCTTCATCGGAAATATCAACTCGTTCAATACGATATTCCTGCTGACGGGCGGCGGCCCCACCTATACCGGTTATCAGGCCGGCGGTACGGATCTTCTGGTCACCTGGCTGTACAAGGTCACGATCGACCAGGGTTCGTATAACACAGGCGCTGTCATCGGTATCTTCACGTTCCTGATTACCGCGACCATTACGCTGGTGACGTACCGGCGGAGCAGGGCTTATAATGAGGAGGACACTTTCCAATGAGTACAAATGTTCATCCGAAAAAATACAGAAGCCAGTCCAGAAACCGTGTCGTCAGCCTGAGTGTAACCTATACGATTCTGGTCATACTGGGAATCATCTGGCTGATCCCGCTGGTGTGGATCGTGCTCTCAGCCTTCCGCTGCGAGTTCCAGCCGGATGGGACATTTATCGGAAGGGTTACGAGCAATTTCTTCCCGAGGTCCTTTGGGCTTAAGAACTTCCAGGACCTTTTCAGTGCGACGTATTACGGCGTCCCCAAGGCATTCCTCAGATGGATGCTGAATACGCTGATTATCGCGGTGATCGACTGCGTGATCTCCACCTTCCTGGTGCTGTCCGTGGCCTATTGCATGTCCAAGCTGAAATTCCGGATGCGCAAGCCTTTCATGAATATTTCGATGATTATCGGTCTGTTCCCCGGATTCATGAGCATGATCGCGATTTACTTCCTGCTTAAATCCATCGGACTGACGGGTAATCCGAGCCATCCGGAGTATTCCATGATCGGCCTGGTACTGGCATACAGCGCCGGCGCCGGCCTGGGCTTCCAGATCGCGAAAGGCTTCTTTGACGTCATTCCGAACGCGCTGGTCGAATCCGCGAAGCTGGACGGCTGCACGAACTTTAAGATTTTCCGCAGGATCATCCTGCCGCTGGCTAAGCCCATCATCATCTATCAGGCGCTGATGAGCTTCACCGGCCCCTGGATGGACTTCATCTTCGCGAAAGTTATCATCGGCGCGGACAACGCCGCGTACTGGACGGTATCGGTCGGACTGTATTCGATGCTGTTCGGCACACACCCTGACACAAACCTCTTCACACAGTTCGCGGCCGGCTGCGTGATCGTCGCGATTCCCATCGTGACGCTGTTCATGTTCCTGCAGCGTTATTACGTGGAAGGCGTAACGGCAGGCGCGGTGAAGGGATAATAACAATCTTAATAGGACATGAAACAGGCGTGACCGCTTTGGTCACGCCCGTTTTTGTCTGGTGCATTCAGGTGAATGATAGTGACCTCCGGGAACCTTCAGAAAATGTGTCAGCATCTCGCGCAAAATCTCTGAAAAAATGCAGATTGCTGATACACTTGGCAGGGGCCTCCGGGAACCTTCAGAAAATGTGTCAGTATTCCGTGCAAAATCTCTGAAAAAACTCAGGATGCTGACACACTTGGCAGGTGCTCCGGGAACCTTCAGAAAATGTGTCAGCATCCCATGCAAAAACTTCGAAAAACTACAGGATACTGACACACTTGGGAAGGGCCTCCGGGAACCTTCGGGAAATGTGTCAGCATCCCGTGCAAAACTTCGAAAAACCACAGAGAGCTGACACACTTGGCAGGTGCTCCGGGAACCTTCAGATAGTGTGTCAGCATCCCATGCAAAATCCTCGAAAAAGCACAGAGAGCTGATACACTTGGCAGAGGCCTCCGGGAACCTTCAGAAAAATGTGTCAGTATTCCGTGCAAAATCTCTGAAAAAACTAAGGATGCTGACACACTTGGTTGGTTTCTGCGAAACTGTGTCTGTAGACCGATGTCTGTAGACCGATGTCTGACCGACGTCCACAGAGAAGCTTGAAAAACAGCCTGACAGAAGGTATAATAGATTACAATGAAAAAAGGTTTCCGGGAGGTGAAGCCGGATGAAAACGAAACACGTCGTAGTCCTGCCCTATGATGAAGCCTGGGCAGACCGTTTTGCGGAGATCAAAACAGAGATCGAAGCCGCGCTGGGAGAGCTGGCGTTCAGGATCGAGCATGTCGGCAGTACAGCGGTGCCCGGGCTGTCCGCGAAACCTATCATCGACCTGGACGTTGTCATTAGGGACAGTTCTGCATTCCATGCGGCGGCCGCTGCCCTGGAAGCGATCGGTTATCAGCACGAGGGGGACCTTGGCATCGCGGGCCGGGAAGCCTTCCGCTACGACGGCAAAGACCATCTGCAGAAGCATCACTTATACGTTTGCGCGCAGGATTCTGCGGAGCTTAAGAGACATCTGGCTTTCAGAGATTATCTGCGGACGCATCCTGAAGCCGTCCGCGAGTACAGTCAGGTCAAGGAGGAGGGAGCGGCGCTCTACCCGTACGATATCGACGGATATATAGAGCATAAGACGCCTTTCATCAGGAGAATCTATCAGGAGATCGGCCTGGAATAGATCAGCATGACGGCCGCGACCGAGATCCGAAGCAAGACAGAGGAGCAACAATATGAGTTCGCAAATGACACAGACAACCATTTATATCGGTCTGAATGATTCCAGAACCGGAGTCCAGAAGTTCGACACAGAGAAATACCTGTCCATCCTGAAAAAAGTATGTCACAGCTACAGGCTGGCTTTTTCCGTGCACAGGATTGAAGGCGGCTATTTTCATGAAAACGGAGACTATGTCGAGGAGACGACACTGGTGCTGACGCTGCTGGACGCGCAGGAGGAGACCGTCATGGAGATCGCGAAGGACCTATGCGCGTTTTTCAACCAGGAAAGCGTCATGGTGACTTTCTCGCCGTGCTCGGTCGTTTTCGTAAAGGAAGATATCTGGGACAGTAAAGCCTGAAAAGTATTACCCGGCAGCCGACAGGAATCGGCAGAAACAGCCGGCAAGAATCGGCAGAAACAGCCGACACGAATCCTAGGAAACAGACAGCACAAATCCGCAGACCTATTGATTTTGCGGCGCAAAATGAGTATAATAGGAAGCAAAGAAGGGCTTCAGACTGCATCAGGCTCGACAAGCAGCGCCCGGAGGCCCTGACAGGATCGTCTGATTACAGCTGGAGTATAAACGCAGAGAAAGGGAGACGCATTATGATTGAATGGAAGAACTTTGATACCACAGCCGCGTACGGCAAACTGAACGCTTTGAAGGACAAGGTCGTTTTGAAGGAAGCGATGGCCGGGGAGGGCGGCGCTGAGCGCGTAGCCAGGTATCAGATCCCCATGTCCAACGGATTGACATATAATTATGCCGCCAAGGAAGTCGACGACGAAGTGCTTGTCGCACTGTGCGAGCTGGCCAAGGAGGCGCAGCTTACCGAGAAATACGAAGCGCTGTATAACGGCGAGGTCATCAACACCGGCGAAAAGCGCCTGGTTCTGCATCAGCTGACCCGCGGCCAGCTCGGCGACGATGTTTTTGCCGACGGCGTAAATAAGCGCGATTTCTACGCAGGTGAGCAGAAGAAGGCCGCAGTGTTCGCGAATAAGGTGCATGCCGGCGAAATCACCAACGCGGCCGGCGAGAAGTTCACGACTGTCGTACAGATTGGTATCGGCGGCAGCGATCTCGGCCCGCGTGCCATGTACATCGCGCTCGAGAACTGGGCCAAGAAGAACGGCTGCAAATACATGGACGCGCGTTTTATCAGCAATGTTGACCCGGATGATGCCGCTGCCGTGCTTGCCGGTATCGACGCCGCGCATTCTCTGTTCATCCTGGTATCCAAGTCCGGAACGACGCTCGAGACCCTAACCAATGAATCCTTTGTCAAGGATGCTCTGCAGAAGGCAGGCCTGGATCCGTCCCGCCACATGGTAGCTGTTACGAGCGAAACTTCACCGCTGGCGTCCAGCAAGGATTATCTCGAAGCATTCTTCATGGATGATTATATCGGCGGAAGATATTCCTCCAGCTCCTGCGTGGGCGGAGTCGTACTCTCGCTTGCGTTCGGCCCCGAAGTATTCGCGCGTTTCCTCAACGGAATGGCGGCCGAGGATGAACTTGCCAAGGAAGCCGATCCGATGAAAAACGCAGCTATGCTGGACGCGCTGATCGGCGTGTTTGAGCGCAATATCAAGGATTATCCGGTAACGGCGGTCCTGCCGTATTCACAGGCGCTTTCCCGCTTCCCGGCGCATCTGCAGCAGCTCGACATGGAGAGCAACGGCAAGTCCGTGAACCGTTTCGGCGAGCCCGTGAACTATGTGACCGGTCCGATCATCTTCGGCGAGCCCGGAACCAATGGACAGCATTCGTTCTATCAGCTCCTGCATCAGGGCAAAACGATCGTTCCGCTGCAGTTTGTCGGCTTCAAGAACAGCCAGCTGCACGAGGACGTTGTGATTCAGGGCTCTACCAGCCAGCAGAAACTCGGCGCGAACGTCGCAGCGCAGATTATGGCTTTTGCCTGCGGTAAGGATGACGAGAACCCCAACAAGAGCTTCGCGGGCGGACGTCCTTCCAGCATCATCATCGGCAAAGAACTCACACCCGAATCACTCGGCGCGCTGCTGGCGCATTTCGAGAACAAGGTCATGTTCCAGGGATTCGTATGGAATATCAACAGCTTTGATCAGGAAGGCGTACAGCTCGGCAAGGTGCTGGCAAAGCGCGTTCTGGCGCATGAGACAGACGGTGCGCTCAAGGCTTACAGCGATCTGCTGGACATCTGATCATTCATCCGGACATTTGCCGTCAGCCGCCCTTACGGCTGGCGGCGTTCTTATCTTAGCAGAATGTCAGACGATTCTGACAGGATATTAACGCGCGGCAAGCGCGTCAGACAGGGGCGGATATCTATGAAGCGACTGATTCCACTGGTTCTCCTGAGCCTGTACATTCCGGCGCTTTTGTGCGGATGTAAACATGTCGATCCGACAGAGACAATCACGAACAGGAAGATTCCGGTCGGGGATATTACGGATTTCTATTATACCTACGAAAACATCAATTTTAACGCTTTTTATCAAAGATATCGTTTCTATGTAGAGGACGGGGAGCACATGTTCTATCATGAAACCCGTAAGCTGCCTAACGGCTATGGCTGGACGACAGAAGAAGATATCACCAGGCACGGAAACATCAGATTGACGGACAGCCAGTGGGCTAAAGTGATAGACCTTCTGCGGGACGGATTTGTAAGCGAACGCAAGGATTCGGATGAGACAGGCGATGCCGGGCCATGGACTTACATCTACTGGAAGAACGATAAAGGCAAATTTCAGCAATATGATTTCGCGAATTATGAGCAGCAGGCTGCCTTTGAAGAGTATTGTGAGAAGTTGGCTGGAGATTGAGAATGCAGTACAGAACAGACAAAAACGGACAGGAACTGTCCATGCTGGGTTTCGGAAGCCGTCCGGTTCGGCCAAGAGCTGATCTGGCAGGACCCGTACAGGCAAGAGCAAAAACAGGCAAGAGCAAAACAGGTAAGCATACGCTTAAGACGACTTTGGGCGGAGCACCGCCTGAATAATACAAGGGGGATATCTATGAAAGCAAATATCAGACTCGGTTATGCGCCGACAAGGCGGGCTATCTTCAGTGCACCGGCGGCTGTGGAATACCGTAACCTGACCGCCGCACGTCTCAAGGAGATCGGCGTGGATTTTGTGGACATCGACGACATCAATGAGGAAGGACTGCTCTATGACGACGCGGGGCTGGAGGCGATTGCCGCCAAGTTCAAGCGCGAGAAGGTGGACGGACTTTTCCTGCCGCATGCGAATTTCGGGACGGAATATGAGTGCGCGCGTTTGGCCAAGGAGCTCGATGTACCGGTGCTGCTTTGGGGACCGCGTGACGAGCGTCCGGATGCGAACGGTATGCGCCTGCGCGACAGCCAGTGCGGTCTTTTCGCGACCGGCAAGGTCCTGCGCCGTTTCCGTGTACCTTTTACCTACATGAACAACTGCAATCTGACGGATCCGGAATTTGAGCGGGGCATCAAGGATTTTCTGGCTGTCTGCAACGTCGTCCGGGTCTTCCGTCACATCCGCATCCTGCAGATCGGACCGCGTCCGTTTGACTTCTGGTCCACCATGTGCAATGAGGGCGAATTGCTTGAGAAATTCAATATCCAGCTCGCGCCGATTCCGCTGCCGGAGCTTTACGCCGAGATGCGCAAGTGGCGCGAGGAGAAGAACGAAGTGGAGCAGGTTGTCGTTTATTGTCATGAGAATATGAACTGCAATATTTCCGAGGATTATCTGCATAATGTGGCGGAGCTCAAGGTCGCCATGAAATCCCTCGCGGAGAAATACGGCTGCAACGCGATCGCGATTCAGTGCTGGAACGCGCTGCAGGACGAGATCCATATCATGCCCTGCGCGGCCAACTCCCTGCTCAATGAAGAGGGGATTCCTGTTGTCTGCGAGACGGATATCCACGGTGCGATCTCCCAGCTGATCGCGGAGGCCGCGACGCTGAACGAGCGGCGCGTCATGTTCTCCGACTGGACCGTGCGCCATCCCGACAACGATAACGGCGAGTTATTGCAGCATTGCGGTCCCTGGCCGATTTCCGTCGCGAAAGAAAAGCCGACCATCTGCGTGCCGGTCGCTTTCCCGGAGAACGGCGCAGTCAGCGCAGAAGCCAAGCACGGTCCGATGAGCCTTGTGCGTTTTGACGGCGATGAAGGCGAGTATTCGCTTCTGCTCGGTCATGCGCGCGGGATCGAAGGCCCCTGGACGCGCGGTACGTACGTCTGGGTCGAGGTCGCGAACCTCAAGCGCCTCGAGGCCAAGGTCGTAGAAGGCCCTTACATCCATCATGTAGCGGCGATTCACGGCGACGTGGTGCCGATTGTCTATGAAGCCTGCAAATATATCGGCGTGAAGCCCGACCTGTACGATCCGATCGAGGACAAGGTCAAGGCTTATCTCCACGGCGAAGACGTGGTATTTGATGAGGTATGAAGATGACAAATCAGGAGCTTGCGGTTCTGGCCTATAAGCTGCGCAAAAAGACCGTCGACGTGATCATGGGCGCAGGAACCGGCCATATCGGCGGCGATATGAGCGTGATGGACATACTTGTCATGCTCTATTTCAAACATATGAATATATCGCCGGAGAATCAGGACGATCCCGGCAGGGACAGATTTGTCCTGAGCAAAGGCCATTCTGTCGAGAGCTATTACACCGTGCTCTCTGAAAAAGGCTTCTTCGACTATGAGACCTACAGGAATACGTTTTCCCGCTACGGGAGCGAATTCATCGGACACCCGCACAATACGCTTCCGGGCGTGGAGATGAATTCCGGGTCGCTTGGACACGGGCTGCCGGTCAGCGTCGGCATGGCGCTCGCCGGTAAGATGGACAAGGCTTCATACCGGGTCTATACGGTCATGGGCGACGGAGAGCTTGCCGAGGGCAGCGTCTGGGAAGGAGCGATGGCAGCAGGACACTATAAGCT
>CACZPA010000048.1 GCA_902782895.1 uncultured Eubacteriales bacterium | reverse complement strand
TAGGGACAGTTCTTTCGATGTATGGCGTCGAAGCTGCCGTTGCAGTTCAGGCACTGCACGCGATGGATGGAGAAGCCCGGATCCGCGCGGCCGTCCATATCTTTTTCAAGGATAAACCGAATTTTCTCGTCCTTTTCCCGCACGGTTCTACGGACATAAGTATCCCTCAGATAAGCTGTGCCCTCCACCCGAAGGATACGTCCCTTCTGGGGACACTTCCGGATGTAGGTGGCGCCTCGATACTGCATGTCCGCGACGCTGTTAAAGCCGGACAGATCTCTGGGTTCCTCCAGAATCGAGAGCGTATCTCTATCGTCGGAAAGGATGATCGTCCGCAGCAGCGAAAGCAGTCTGCCCTCAAAGGCCTCATAGGAGAAGTTTGGATCATACGCCTGCATGAATTTCAGCATTTTCTTGCGGCTTGTGATCGTCTTAAGAAGAGGCATGGCCCGCCCGGCTTCTTTGAAAACCTTGATCAGTACCAGGAAGCTGCGGAACATATACCAGATAAAGGCAAATACGACGCCGTAGAAGCCGCCCATAAACAATGCCGCCAGAATGCGCCACACGATGTGCATATCGTTCCAGGCGAAGAAACTGACTACAGCCAGTATCACGCCGCAGGAGAGGCCTGCTATCCGCATTTCCTTCTTGAGTTTGTCCATCAGGCCGGCTCTTTCGACGATTCCGGGGACGGTATAATACGACGAAACGCAAGGATAGACATCATCCGTCTCAAAAAACGTTCCGCAATACGGACATCCGTCCCTGGCCTGCAGGGCCGTCATCGTATGGCCGCAGTTCGGGCAGGTGTATTCCCTGTCCTCATGGCCCTCTTTATCCACAAAAGTAACATACAGATTGACCGGCCGCCGGTACTTCCGGATCTGCTTGCCGTTTTTCTGATAGGTAATATACTGGAGCGCTTCCCGGTACAGGATTTTCGAAGAATATCCATTCTCCGTCCGGTTCGCGCAGCCGCTGATCTCTTCCTTAACGTGCGTGAACTCCTCTTCTCTTGTGGTGTCCGCGCTTTTCAGACGTTTTTCCTGCAAGTCCAGATAATAACGGAGCTCCCGGGACGCGCAGGACGGCTCTTTCCCACTTAACGACCACTCATGCAGCTCTTCGGTAAACTGATCCAGCTGGTTCATGTTACACCCCTTGAATATAGTTTCTTGACCGGATAATAATCTATGACTCGATATAGTCTATGACTGAATAGTAGACTATGGCTGAATATTAATCTAAATCGATATAATCCTCTGCCTTCAGCCCCACATACGCGCCGATATCCCGCAGCTCCGCAAGGGTCCGGTCATTGCAGGGGACTCCGTTCGCAAGCTTATCCGCGGTAGAAATCATCTCCGGCTCGCCGGGCGTGTAGACCCGTGTCTGGCCCTCCGCCGGCGGTGACTCCCGAAGTTCCCGCAGCAATTCCGACATCCGGCCGCGGATGTCTTTTTTGTCCCCGAAAAGGCCATAATCCATCGCCAGGAAGCTAAAGGAAGTGTCCCCCATGCCGCCGTTTTCGACATGCGGAGACGTATGACCGCCCGCCAGAATCGCTGTCATGACCTCCATGATCAGCCCGATTCCATAGCCCTTATGGGAGCCCGTCTCCTTGTCCTCGCCGCCAAGCGGGAAGATTCCGCCGTAGTCCTTGGCATTGATCAGCTCCAGCACATGCGCCGCGTCCGCGCAGGAAGCACCGTTCTCATCCGCGCACCAGCCTGCAGGCAGCTTTTCACCGCGTTTATCATAGATCTCGATCTTGCCGCGCGGTACCACCGTCGTCGCGGCGTCAAACAGGAAATCATACGGATCCGCCGGCATGCAGAAGGCCAGCGGGCTGGTTCCGAGCATGGCTTTTTTCCCGAAAGTCGGAATCGCGATCGCCTCGGTATTGGTCGAAGAGAACCCGATCATATCGGCCTGCGCCGCCATTTTCGCGTAATAACCCGCGATTCCGTAATGGTTGCAGTTACGTACCGTAACCATGCCAAAGCCATGGGCCGCGGCCTTTTCAATCGCCAGATTCATCGCCCGGCGCGCCGTGACCTGTCCCATCGTCTTGTTGCCGTCAAGCACCGCGGACAGCTTCGTCTCATAAACCGTCTCCGGCTGCGCATCCGCGTGTACGTGCCCCTGTATCAGGCTGTTATGGTAACGGATCATTCGCTGGATTCCATGCGATTCGATTCCATAGAGATCCGCCGTCAGGATCACATCGACGATCCCGCGGGACTCCTCTTCCGAAAAGCCGTGGCGTACAAATATATCTTCACAATAGCGGCGGACCTGGTCTGCTTTCAGTCTCACATATGCCATAACTGTCCCTCCCGTCTCCTGCTCTTACTCCTATTATACACCATTCCCGGCAAAATTGACATCCCGGTCTGAATCCTGTATAATAATCGTGTTATTGTCAGCACAAAGGAGCGTTTCTATGTATTCAGAATATTTATCATCCCGTCACGATCTCTTAAAAGAACTCGTGACACGTCTGGGGCAGCGTTACAGCTACGCTTCCGCCCTGGGCAAGCACGTTACCGGTAAACGCGTCAACGTATCCACCGTCTCCACCGCGGTCTCTGACACCAATGAAAGTCAGTGCGGTTTTGTCGTAAGAGTCTATGACGGTGGCCATTACGCGGAGTATTCTTTCTCGGACATCACCCCGGCCACGATCGATCAGCTGGAGAACGATATCGTCCGCGAACTGTCCCTTTCCTCCCATCTCGCTGAGCAGCATGTTGGCGCGGAAATTCTCCGCGATGAACCGCTTGTCAAGGTTTTTGACCGTCCGATGGAGGGCCGTGAGCTTGGCGTGCAGGAGCTTGTCGAGCACATGACCGCTCTCCGCGACGCGGTCCACGCCGCTTCCGCCAAGGTCATCCAGGTCGCCATGATGCTGGAGTACTATGAGACAAGCGCTGTTTTCATTTCCCGTAACCGCGATCTGTCCCAGCACTATTCCTGGTGCAACATGTACGGCCTGGCTATCGCAAGAGAAAGCAGCACCGTTCAGTCCGCCCTGGCATCCGCCGCTTCCAACAGCATGGAAAAGACACTCTCCATCATGTCCGGCAAGACCGCGGATCTCGCGAAACTCGCGGAAGATCTGCTGAAGGCCGAGCTGATCGAACCCGGTATATACGATATCATTACCGCGCCTTCCATTACAGGCCTGATCGCCCACGAGGCTTTCGGCCACGGCGTTGAAATGGACATGTTCGTCAAGCACCGCGCGCGTTCCCGTCACTACATGAACAAACCGGTCGCCTCTCCGCTCGTCAACATGCATGACGGTGCCGCTGTCCGCGTCCCGGCCGAGCCCTCCTCCGAAGACTACGAAGCCTGCCGGAACGACAACGGCTATATGACAGACCCCTGCATCGGTTATTTCTTCGACGATGACGGCGTTCTCGCGCATGACACGCAGATCATCAAGGACGGAATTCTTGTCAGCGGCATCTCCGACGCTGTCAGCGCCGCGGAGCTCGGGACCGAGCCCACGGGCAACGGCCGCCGGCAGGATCCTTCCCGCAAGGCCTATACCCGTATGACCAACACCTGTTTCGCGCCAGGCAAGGACAAGCTCGAGGACATGATCGCCTCCGTAAAGCACGGCTATATGCTCTTTGACACATCCAACGGCATGGAAGATCCGAAGAACTGGAACATTCAGTGTGTCGCCAGCTACGGCCGCGAAATCCGCGACGGCAGGTTCACCGGCAAGCTCGTCGCGCCTGTCGTCATGTCCGGTTATGTCCCGGATCTGCTGATGTCAATCTCCATGGTTTCTGACGAGTGGCAGATCATCGGCTCCGGCCATTGCGGCAAAGGCTACAAAGAATGGGTGCCGGTATCGGACGGTGGCCCGTATCTCAAGGCACGCTGCAAGCTGGGTTAAGGAAGGGGGACACAAACATGATTGAACGTATTCAAGCCATACTCAACGGGATTCCGGAGGTCTCCGCGTGGAAACTGACCGTCTCCGAGAAACAGTCCTCTCAGCTCTTCTATGTCGGCAAAAAGCTCGAAACCAACCGCGCTTCCGACACGACGGATTACGTTTTGACCATCTATGTGGATAAGGACGGCAGCGCCAAAACCCGCGGCTCGGCGACTTTCACCGTTTATGCTTTCATGACGGATGAGGAGCTGCGCGGCAAGATCCGCGACAACGTATATGCTGCCGGATTCGCGATGAATCCCTGGTACGATATTCCGGGACCGGAGGACACAGTCCTGCCGGAGAGCGCGTCCAACATTAAAGACATCGGTCTGAAGGAAGCCGCGGAGATCGTTTCCGACGCGGTTTTCAAGGCGGACGCCTATGCGGACGGCTCCCTCAGCGCTACCGAGATTTTCATCGATAAGACGCTTCTGCACATCTACAACTCCAAAGGCGTTGACCTGCAGTCCGTATCCTACGGCGCTTCGATCGAGCTGATCCCTTCCTGGGAGAAGGACGGCGAAGAGGTCGAGGTCTATCAGATGCTGCGCTTCGAGTCGATCGATCCCGACGAAATCACCCGTCTGACCGATGAACAGCTGCAGATCGCGGCTGCGCGTTTTACCGCGAAGCCTCTCTCCGAAGTTGTCGATACCGCGAAGCCTCTCAAGGTCATCCTGCAGGACAAGGAAGCCGGCCATGTCTTCGGTTATTTCGCGGACGATCTGGACTACAGCGCCAAGTACCAGAAGGCCAACAAGTTTGAGCCCGGCGATGCTGTTCAGGGCGATAACATAACCGGTACACCTCTCACTCTGCGCATGGTGCCGTACGTCAAGAACGCCTTTAATTCGGCGTTTTTTGACAGCGATGGAGTCATTCTCAAGGAAACCGTCCTGGTGCAGGACGGCGTTGCCGTGAACCGCAAGGGCTCCTACCGCTTCGGCTATTATCTTGGCGAAAAGGCTCCTGCCGGCAATCTGCCGATCCTCGTCGTAGAGCCAGGCACCAAATCCTTCCGCGAGATGGCGGCCGAGCCTTATCTGCGCTGCCAGGTCTTCTCCGGCATTCAGGTCGAACCCAACTCCGGATACTTCGGCGGCGAAGTCCGTCTTGGATATTATTTTGACGGCGAAAAGGAAATCCCCGTCACCGGGTTCTCGATCTCGGGCAACATGAACGTATCCCGCGGGACGATGGTCTATTCCTCTGAAACCGTCACTACAAACGCTTATCATGGCCCGAAATATCTGGAAATCCCGGACATGAAATTAGCCTAACGCAATCTTGTGAGACAAGAATAGCCGGGGACTGAGCTCGTCAGCCTCCGGCTATATATTATTTACTTTGTGGATAATTCTTCTTCGCTTACACCTTCCTGATAGGCCTGGTAGATCCTTTTGTTGCGTTCACTGAAGAATTCCTTGGCGGATGTTCCGCTTCCCCATCTTTGCTTTTCTTTTCTTGGGATATAGATGATCTGTCCGTCTACATACTGCTGAATCGCTTCCAATAACTCCTTTGGCAGAATCTCATCTGCCCGGATATAGCTCATATGCTCCTCCTATCTTTTTTATAGGATTCGTCTGAGCTTACGATTCAATTGGTCAGATTTAAGCTCAGACTACTGAGCGATTACATACCTTCTGGTCATAAATTATGGCTCCTTCCTTCATATTCGGGCACAAAAACCTAATCATATTATACTTTATGGTCTGGCCTGTTTCAACCTCAAGAATAATTATAATGAAACTCGCTCCGCCAGAAAAAAACAATCCCTGGACGTTAGCCGGGTGTCCGTAAAACAGTTTGACCGAAAAATCCAACAGAAGGCGTCTGCCGCACAGGATTGGCTTACTGTTTTCGGAAACATCGAATGAAATAGCACTTACCCTGACCGGGAGCATCTTGACGGTGCTTCCGGTCTTTTTTTGTATCCACAGCAAAGCATTGGATTTATTGCAGT
>CACZPA010000047.1 GCA_902782895.1 uncultured Eubacteriales bacterium | reverse complement strand
GGCGTCGACAAGTGTGGTTTTGCCGTGATCAACGTGCGCGATGATCGCGATGTTTCTGATTTTGCTCTGGTCTGTCATGTTACCTCTTCTTTCTCTCTTCTGCAGTGTCAGGCGCAGCGGGCAGCCGGGCTGCCATACGCGTGAAAAAAACAAACGGTTGCACAGTGTGGTCTGTTCTGATTCTCTGTATACAGACACGCAGAACAGTTTAACTGATACACAACCGTTTGTCAAGATTTTTATCGTGGAGTAAAGCAAAATCAGGCGCGGTCAGGCGAGGCGGCAACGTAATCCAGGCAGAGTCAGGCGCGGAATTCAGGAAAAGTCCGACGCGGAGCCCGGATGGCTTTCAGCGGTTCGTCCGCTCCAGAAAGTCCTTGATCATCGAATAGATACGTTCATGTCCCGCGTCGTTCGGATGCAGTCCGTCCGGCATGAACTGCTCGCACAGCTCGGGAAGCTCCGGCTGGATGCCGCTTTCACGATAGAGATCGATCACAGGGATGCTGTAATATTCGGTGACTTCCCGGATGCAGTTGACATAATCCCGGAGAGAACCGACGCAGCGGACACCCCATTCATTATAGACACGGTTCTCGTTCAGACGGTGAGTCGGTGTCAGGAAAACGATCATGGCCTTGGGATAACGGGCGATCAGATCTGTGCAGAGATTATGCAGAGCCCCGTAAAAAGTGTCGTCGGTTCTGTCGGTAAAATGACCGATTGCGGCGTCTCCGTGACCGTAATCATTCGTGCCGCCAAAGACAAAGACTACGTCCGCGTCCGGATCCATGCCGGCGACGCGGGACCGGAAGAATTCATCGTAAACAGGTTTTGGCGATACGCTTTGCTGCCTGGAAATGCGGGTTCCGCCGATTCCGTAACCGCGTGTAACGGCTCCGTCACGGGAGGCGAGCAGATTCCAGAAGGTATGCTCGAGGGAACTGGTGCCATGGCCTTCCGTGATACTGTCTCCGAGGAAATTGATCTTCAGTCCTTTGATCTGCATAATTTGTAAGCTCCTTCCTTTTCGGGATGCGCAGAAAAAATCTTCGAAAAAAACTTTATAAAATTTTGGCAAAAAACCAGCCATTTTAAAATAACGAGCGATAATAAGGGTGTAAGCCCGGCGGGATGATCAGAAGGGACCGCGCTGACGCCGCAGGAAGTCGCGGATCCGCGGGAGCAGCAGGAGGATGATCACGATCACGATGACGGGCAGGATGATCCAGTGCAGCAGGGAGAGGATTTTTTCCGCATTGCCGGGCGTGGTATTGCCTGCGATCTGTACATCACGGGGCAGCGTAACGCTATCCATGACGACACAGTCGAGCGAAATCGTGATCTCGGGATCCGCAAGCATCGTATAGATGACGGTTCCGACTTTTTCTCCGGCCTGCACCGGAGCTTCCAGCTTATCCGGGAGAGAGAGCGTATGGGAGAAGAAGGATCCAAGCCCTTCGGCATCCGTCGGTTTACGGCTCAGGGTCTCCGCGTAGAAGGTCAGATCTCCGTCAATCGTGATATCGGCATAGGATATCTTGTTGCTTCCGGAGTAGACCGGTATGCGCGCGATGGATGAGCCGTCGTACTGGATCGTGACCGGCTGGTAATAATCCAGACCATAACGCATAAGGTCATAAATGTCATAATAGGCGGAATCTTCACCGGCTGTTCCGCTGATGACACCGACGAGATCCATTGTTTCGGATCTGGCGAATACCAAGATATTGTTGCGGCTGTAGCGACCGCCCGTGACGTATTCGATATAGGTCAGAGAGACCGTCTGCCGCAAAGGCAGATCGTTCGGATAGTAGCGGGATTCGTCCACTTTATTGGTCGGCGCGATCGTAAACAGGTCCGAGCTCATAATGTCATAGAGCTCTTTTTCCCGGCTGAAATAGGACGCGATGCGCGCGAGATCTTTCGGTGTGGAGTACTGGTTTGCGTCGACCAGTGTATAGATGGAGGAGATATGCGTACCGACGGCACCGCAGGCAGCCGCGGTCTCGTTCATCCAGGTAATATAGGCGTCGACGGAGCCGGCGAGGGATACCGCAAGCGTGTAGGCAGCATCATTCGCGGAGTTAAAGAGCAGCGCGCCGATACAGTCGCGGACTGTCAGGTTTTCGCCGGGCCGCAGGAATACAACGGCTGCTTCCTCCGGTACGGCGGATTCGACGTTGTCGGGGACAGTAACGCCGGCAGAGAGATCCGCGTGGCGGACGGCCGTCAGGACAGTCAGATAATTGACCAGACTGCCGGGATCAATGCGGGTATCAGCCTTCTGACTGTTCAGAATCTGTAAGGTTCCGGTCTCCATCAGCACGGCCTGTTCCTCATTCGATACGGGGAAAGCGGGCGTCTCCGCGAAGGCAGAGATCGGGAAAAGGACGGCAATCAGGACGAAGCAGAATATGACTGCCGCGGCAATCTGGCAATGACAGGATGCGCTCTTGTGAATACAGGTGCGGATCCGCCGGGATGATTTATGGTTCAGGGCCATAGGGAGGCCTCCATTCGTATGGATTTGCAACTTTGTTTTCTACCTGAGAATTATATCATGTTTTGAACGGACAGACAAGGGAGGAGAAGCATTTGACAAACGAAAAGAAAAAGAAGATCCGACTGGTGCTTATCGGAGCGCTGATCCTTGCAGGGGGAATCCTGTACGCGATAATGGGAAGCCGCGGACAGGAGACTTTTGTGGTGGAGCGGACAGTTGAATCCAGATTGTCCGATTCTTCCAGACAGTCTGCGGAATCAGAGGCGGGGATGATCTCGGAAGAGGGGACGACTTCTGGAGAGGAGGAATCATCCGGACCGCCGGATATATTCGTGCATGTATGCGGGGCTGTCGCGCATCCGGATCATGTTTACAGACTGCCTGCCGGGTCACGGGTCGAGGACGCGGTCAATGCCGCCGGAGGACCGGAGCCGGACGCGGCGCTGCGGATGCTGAATCTGGCAGCGTTTCTTTCCGATGGGCAGAGAATCTATGTACCGGCCGAGGGAGAAGAGTCTTTTGCGCAGGCGATCCTGTTTCCTGAAATTATTACAGAAGAAAGTTCCGGAAGTCACTTGACCGATCTCAATAAAGCAAGTAAAATAGAATTGGAGGAGCTTCCGGGTATTGGTCCTGCGCTTGCGGAAAGGATCATAGCGTACAGGAAGGAGCACGGCGGTTTTTCCAATGTGGAGGAGCTGCTCAATGTGAAGGGGATCGGGAGCGTATTGTTTTCCCGTCTGCAGTCCCTGATCACAGCAGGAACAGAAGCATAACGAATCAGGAGGAAGAAATGGCATCTAAAATACTTGTTGTCGATGATGAAAAAATGATCGTAAAGGGAATCCGTTATTCGCTGGAGCACGATGGATACGAAGTGGACGCGGCGTATGATGGAGAAACGGCTCTGGATATGATCCGTAACCGGCAATACGATCTGGTGATTCTGGACGTCATGCTTCCCAAGATCGATGGAATCCAGGTATGTCAGATGGTTCGGGAGACTTCGAATGTTCCGATCATCATGCTCACAGCCAAGAGTGAAGATATGGACAAGATCCTCGGGCTGGAGTACGGTGCCGATGACTATATGACAAAGCCGTTCAATATCCTGGAGCTCAAGGCGCGTGTTAAGGCGATCATCCGCAGGGCGAGCGCGTCGCAGAGCGGATCCCGCAACGTTATGGAGACAGGCGGGCTTCGGATCGATTATGACAGCCGTGAAGTGACGGTCGACGGCAAGAGCGTCAATCTGACCGCGAAGGAATTTGATCTGCTCGAGCTCCTTTCACACAATGCCGGTAAGGTTTACAGCAGAGACAAGCTGCTGGATATCATTTGGGGGAGCGAGTATCCCGGTGATGAGCGTACGGTTGACGTACATGTACGCCGTCTTCGCGAGAAGATCGAGCCCAAGTCAAGCGAACCGACCTACATTCAGACCAAATGGGGCGTAGGATATTTCTTTAAGGAATGAACCAGAAAATCAATACTGCCTGGTATCGTAGTGTTCCGGTACGGCTGCTTGTCGGGCTGATCCTGGGGACCTTACTGATACTGGGCATCAATTTTACGATCAACCGGAACGCGCTGATCCGCGACAGGGTTACAGCCCGTATTAATGAAATCAGCCGTTACGCGGTTGCCGTCGCATCCGATATTTCCGTTAACCGTTATGTTTCCGGCGACGGCATATCGGATTACAGCGAAGTGGACAGTATGTCGGGATTCTTCCCGGAGACGCGTATTCTTGTTCTGAACGTGAAGGGACGCGTGGTGAAGGATTCCGCGAATACAAGACGCGGCAGGACCATGCTGAATGACTCGATTCTGACTGCCATGTCCGGCGTTTCCGTAACAGAGACCGAAGGCCGCTACGCGAGGATCGCGGTGCCGGTTTTTGAGTATAAAACGACGGACGTGGTTGGTGTTGTTTATGTGTCTTTCGGCCTGGACCGGCAGTATGAGACCGCGAAGACCAGTATGGAAGCGGTTCTGCTGACGACAATTATTGCCTGGATCCTGATG
>CACZPA010000046.1 GCA_902782895.1 uncultured Eubacteriales bacterium | reverse complement strand
CGAAAACGGCTCGGTACAATAAAACGATTGATCCCCCGGACGAGCATCCTGTCCGCCGCAAACCGCAGATCTTCGGAAGTATCCGCGACGAGATCATCCGGCAACGCGCAGACCGCGCATCCATCCTTCAGAAAATCAACATGTGCATCGCCGGGTATGTATTTCAGCTGGTAATCCGTTAAGGCGGCGTTGTCGGGCAGGCCGGCTTCAACACAGGCCAGATAGCGGGTTTCATACCAGTCATCCGAAAGATCTTCCGGTGAAGCGGTATGTGCGTATTCGACAGAAGCGGCCGCATTGTTTAGTAGTTCCTGTATGTGTTTATCCATTTTTTTCCTCCTAAAGTGTGAGCTGATGCGTAATGGCAGCGGGATCAGATCTGCGCTTTCAGCGCCGCGAGATCCAGCAGCCGCCAGCTTTCTGCGGTTTTGACCCACAGCTGGTTCTCAAACGCCGGAGCCATATCCTCAAACACACCGAAGCCAATCAGAAGTGTCCCGTCCATCGCGATCAGACCGCATTCTCCGTTGCGGAAGACAACGGCTGTTTCGTCCGTCACGGGATAAGCAGTGGCGATGAAAGTCTGTCCGACAGTGCCCGCGGGATATCCGTAATCCGGCGCCGCGTCATAGCGACAGGGAATGACTTCTTGTCCGGCTTCGTCAATATAGCCCCATTTGCCGTCTGCCTCAACGGCAGCATATCCGTAGGAAAAACTGCCCGCGTTCGTGTAATTGCGGCTCAGCGAGAGAGGCTTCGCGTCCGTGCCGATGAAGACGACCGGTCTCCCGTCGTCAGGCTCCACATAGGAATCCGGCGTGTAAATTGTCCCTTGCGGATAATAACCGCCGTTCGCGTCGACGCTCTGCCAGAGCAGCAGACCGGAAGTGTCCTCAGGCAGCGCGGCATGATTTATAGAATATGCGGTGTTTGCCCGGTACGGCTTATGCAGGACATCCGGCGCCAGCTGTCTCATCGCGCAATCGCCCATCTGGCTCTGCACATACAGATAGGAGCTGCCGGTAACTTCGTCATAGACCAGTGCCGGTGTGCCGCTGATACGGCTTCCGAAAAGCAACAGATCCCAGGGAGCTTCCCGTCCTGCCGGGGAGTTCCCGTACAGGATTCCGTCTGCACCGGACAGATACGGCATACCGCTGCCGGGCATCTGTTGTGCCTCCCCGGCCCAGCCGGTATCGGCGGAAGCGGCAAGCGACGGCATGTGGAAGAAACGCCAGACATCGGAATCCGCGGGAAGATACAGATAGTATTCATCGATCGGAGAATAGGCTTCCACCGCGAGCTCGTACAGATCCACCCTGTTTGCGGAGGCGGCCTCCTGACGGATCAAAGCGCCGGAACCTTCCATATATTTGCCGCCGAAATCAGAGAAATCCGCTGCCCAGATCGGCGCGATGTCCTGAAAATCATAGACGGTATCATTAACCCATACGGCGTCAGCTGCGTCGGAAAGTATCGCTTTCGGCTCATCCGGAACAGACTCCTCAGGGAGGGACTCCTCGGGGACGGATGCCTCAGGGACAGATTCTGCAGGCATAGAACTCTCGGGGACGGATTCAGCTGCGGCAGAAGCAGAGGATGTCGTATCCGCAGATACAGATTCGGCAGGAATGGAATCGCCTGACACAGCAGAACCGCTTTTCTGTACATGCGCATTGTCTTGCGGTGATGACCCGGTACAGGAAACGAACAGGGCTAAAAGAAACAGTGCAGCGGCCAGAACCGCGTATTTACGTGAGTTTCTATGGGCAGAATAATGACGCATTCATAATTCCTTCTTTCTGAAAAGTACCAAAACACACCTAACAGTATATGCGTTTGCCGGAGAAAAATCAAGCCGAAGCCTCTCGCGGCGGCTGAAATAAATCGACAGGTTGGATGTTTCGGAGATTGTCGTATCCACGATTTGTGATATAATAGGACAAAAGAAACAGATCATGATAAAGCAGAAGGGGGGAACGATACATGAAAACAATTCAGTTTCAGGG
>CACZPA010000045.1 GCA_902782895.1 uncultured Eubacteriales bacterium | reverse complement strand
TCTTTGCGACGCAGGAGCCGATTTTTGAGGCGGCCATGAAGATCCAGCGGCTGCTGGAAGCGTAAACGGCACCCTGGGCGAGACCTTTAAGCTGGACCTTAGTCGGGACGCTAAGCGGCACCATAAACGGAGCTTTCGGAATCATATATGGAACTCTATTACGATCTGCATCTGCATTCCTGTCTGTCTCCCTGCGGAGATGACGACATGACACCGGCCAATATCGCGGGAATGGCCTATATAAAAGGATTGAACGTGATCGCGCTGACGGATCACAATACGGCGCGCAACTGTCCTGCGCTGCTGCACCAGGCGGCGCAGTACGGGATCACGGCGATTCCCGGAATGGAACTGACGACACAGGAGGAAGTCCATGTCCTGTGTCTTTTTGCCGAGCTTGCGGACGCGCTTCGTTTTGACGAATATGTGTATGAGCATCTGATCAAGGTCCTGAACAAGCCGGAGTATTTCGGCGAGCAGGTCCTGCGCGATCTGAATGACGAGCCGTGCGGGAAGGAGCCGTACCTGCTGATCAACGCGACGGATATCAGCTTTGACCAGGTCTATGATCTGACAGAGCAGTTCCACGGGGTCATGATTCCCGCACACGTCGACAAATCCTCGACCAGCATCATGAGCAACCTCGGATTTGTGCCGCCGGACAGCAAGTTCCACTGCTTCGAGCTGGCTTCACCCAAGACGCTGCACAAGGTCCGGGAGCAGAATCCGTATCTGGAGAACTGCAATGTGATCTTTGATTCGGACGCGCACTATCTGCAGCACATGCATGAAGCCATCTATTCGATCGATGTGGAAGAAAACACGCCGGCAGGCGTTCTCGCCGCGCTGATGCGGCAGCGGTAATGGGCCGCACGCATGCGGTGGCACGGACAGCGGCGCTAACGGCCGCGCTGACGCGCAGAAAATAAACCGGAGGGAATCGCGTGGAGCAGTCAGTAAAGAAAGTAAATTACCGGAGCACGGTTTACGCGTGCTTCGTCGGCTATATTGTACAAGCGGTCATCAATAACTTTGTGCCGCTTCTTTTTCTGACTTTTCAAGGGGAATTCGGGATCCCGCTCAGCCAGATCACCTTCCTGATTACATTTAATTTCGGCGTGCAGCTGGTGGTCGATCTGGTGTCGGGGCTTTTTGTGGACCGGATCGGGTACCGCGCGGCGATGATCCTCGCAGATGCCTGCTGCGCGGCCGGGCTGATTCTGCTGGCAGTCCTGCCTGGCCTTCTGCCGAATCCTTACGTTGGCCTTCTGATCGCGGTTACGGTCTACGCGATCGGCGGCGGACTGCTGGAAGTCCTTGTCAGTCCGATCGTCGAAGCCTGCCCCGCGGACAACAAAGAGAAGGCCATGAGCATGCTGCATTCCTTCTATTGCTGGGGCAGCGTGGGCGTGGTCCTGATTTCGACAATATTCTTCCGCTTCGCGGGGATCCGGAACTGGCGGATTCTGGCGGTTCTGTGGACGCTCGTGCCGCTTGCGAACCTGATCTCGTTCACAAAAGTCCCTATCGCCTCGCTGATCGAAGACGGGGAGAAAGGCGCGACCTTCGGGGAACTGATGCACAACAGCGTGTTCTGGCTTTTCATGATCATGATGGTCTGCTCCGGCGCCAGCGAACAGGCCGTGAGCCAGTGGGCGTCCGCGTTCGCGGAATCCGGCCTGCATATCAGCAAAACTCTCGGAGACCTCTTTGGCCCGATGTTCTTCTCGATCATGATGGGGTTGTCCCGTCTGCTGTACGGCAAATTCGGCGAGAAAATGAATCTGCCCCGTTTCATGCAGCTGAGCGCGGTGCTCTGCATCGCGTCCTACCTGCTGATCGTGCTGGTGCCGAACCCCGTGATCGCACTGCTCGGATGCGGATTCGCGGGCTTTTCGGTCGGTATCTTCTGGCCTGGGACGTTCTCGCTTGGCTCGGACGGGATCAAGAACGGCGGAACACTGATGTTCGCACTCTACGCGCTTGCCGGCGATGTGGGCTGCTCGGGCGGCCCGACGCTGGCCGGAACGGTCGCTTCGCAAGCGGGCGGCAATCTGCGCAGCGGCATCGGCGCGGCACTGGTTTTCCCAGTGCTGATGCTGCTGGGACTGATCGTCCTGACGGCAACAAAAAAGAAACAGTAAAGAAGGGACGGATCCGCGGGATCCGCGCGGATTTTCCTGCCGCAGACAATAAAAAAGGAGCTGTGAAAATGGTAGCACCAAATGTTCACGGTTCCTTTTTGCTTATGAATTCTGCGGCCCTTTATATTCCAGACACAGCATCGTCAGATCGTCGAACTGCTCAGCGTCCAGCACGAAGCCGTCCACGGCTTTTTTGACATTGATGAGGACATCCATGGGCGTCGTATCCGCGCCGCTGTTCAGAGCCTCGACCAGACGGTCCGTCCCGAACAGCTCCTGGTTTGCGTTGGTCGCTTCCGGCGCGCCGTCCGTATAGACGAAAAGCTTGGTGCCGGGCTCGAGCTGCATTTCATATTCTTTATACTTCATCCCGGCCATGCCACCGATGACAAAGCCATGCTTGTCCTTGAACAGCTCAAATCTGCCGCCGGGATGCTTGAAGATCGGATACTCATGTCCGGCGTTCGCGCAGGTCAGCTTGCCGGTGGACAATTCCAGAATGCCGAGCCAGACGGTTACAAACATCTGCGCTTCGTTGTTGGAGCAGATGGCTTCGTTGGTCTTGGTCAGAATCTCGGCGGGCGATCCGCCAAGCATTGCCACGCTTTGCAGGATGATTTTGCTCGCCATCATGAAAAGCGCTGCAGGCACGCCCTTGCCGCTGACGTCCGCGATCACCATGCACAGATGATCGTCATCGACCAGATAATAGTCGTAGAAATCACCGCCGACCTCTTTGGCCGGAAGCATATTGCCGATGATGTCAAAATCCTTGCGGTCCGGGAAGGCGGGCACCAGATGGGGCAGCATGGCGGACTGGATCCGGGTCGCCAGGGACAGTTCCGCGCCGATGCGTTCCTTCTCAGCCGTAACCTGTTTGACGGTATCCAGATATTCCACTGTCTGATGGGAGATCGTGGCAAAGGACTGTGCAAGCTTTTCCACCTCGTCACCGGTACGATAGGTGTCTTCCATCTTGAACTCCAGGTTGGTCTCGCTAAGCTCTGTGATCCGTTTTGTAATGGTGTTCAGCGGTTTAACGATCCGATGCCCCATTATCAGCGCGCCGGCAAGCATCGCGACCAGCACTACACCGAGCAGTGACCACATCAAAGTGCGGCCCTGCAGACTTTTCGTACGATAGGTATTCGTGGCTTCCAGCTGAATGGCTTCATAATCCGAACGAATCTGCTGGACCGGCTGCTCCGCGTCTGTTTCACTGTAACCCGCGATCAGCGTCCAGCCGACGGTTTCCATCGGAACTCCGAGCATATAGTAATTGCCGTCCGGCAGAGTGATCCGGCGCACATCGGTCTGCCCCTGCATCGCGTCGCGGATCAGAGCTGCCAGCTCTGTATTGTCGGATTCGCGCAGATCAACGGCGTCTGCCGAGCTCATGACTTCAAATACGCCATGATCTTCCGGAGAAATGATTACGTGTCCGTCCTGATTCACAACGACGAGAAAACCGCCGTTTTCCGACGATTCCTGAATCGACTGCTGCATGTCGTCGAGATACAGATCCGCGCCGGCTACGCCGAGCAGCGTTCGGTTTGAATTGTAGACCGGCATCGCGCAGGTAACGCATAAGCTGCCGGTACGGTGATCGACTTCTATATCAGAGAAAATCAGACTGCTTTTTTCGACGGCCTGCCGGTACCAGTAGCGGTTCGTAGCATCGTAGGTGACGTATGAGCCGTCCTCACGGATCCATTTGCTCGGAACGTCATCGGCCATCAGGGTCGCGCCCTCCGGAAGGGTGAACCAGATATTGTCCGCTCCGTAAGCCGAGCAGATAGAAACCATCATGTCAGACATATTGGAGATCAGGCCGAGCTGATCCGCGACAGCGGCTTCCTCCAAACCTTCCGCGAGAAGAACCTTTACAAAAAGCTCACCGTCGTGTGAGGCGTCCGGTCTTTCCCAGGATACGCGCGGTACAGTGTCCGGATCATCCAGAATCTTTTTGGCGTAGTCAGCCATCATCCGGACACGGATCGAGAGATCCCGGAACATTTCATCGGTTTCGGAAGCTTCATAACCGATAATGCGGCTCATGTTTTCCTCAATGACCGTATCGATTACCGTCTCCGTTGTGCCGGTCATGGCGACAAGCTGCTTTTCGCCGGTCTCCTGGGACAGCTTGGAAAGCATGCGGTTCTGCGTCATCATGGACGCCAGAAAAACGCCGCCGACCAGAAGTATCGAAATCAGGAGCAGCGTCGCGACCTTGCTGGAGATTCCGCCGATGACAAGATTCTTAAAAGTCTTCAAAACAGGAGCACCTCAATCCGGGTCTATTTTTACCACACCTTCAGCGGATCAGGGACAGTTCCGTCGATCAGATCCTGCAGGGTAATACCGGACAGATATTCCTTGACAACCTGATTGAGACCTTCCCATACCGGCAGCGTCGGACACTCTTTGCTGCGCGGACAGGTGTTTTCGGCATATTCCAGACAGGTTACCGGAGCCATACTTGTCTCGGTAGCCTGCAGAATTTCAAATAAAGTATAATACTTGGCCGAGCGGGAGAGGCGGTAGCCGCCCTGCGCGCCGCGGCAGGTTCTGGTCAGATCCGCCTGATTGAGCAGGGGAATGATCTGTTCAAGGTATTTTTTGGAGATCCCCTGCCGGTCGGCAATATCCTTCAGCGACACATAGCAGTCACCCTGGTTCTCCGCCAGATCCATCATCATACGCAGAGCATAGCGCCCGCGTGTTGAGACCATCATAAGTAATCCCTCCTATTAACTCATCCGTGCAGGGATGACTTAAATCAGTATCCATAATAGGCAAAAACAAGGCTTTTGTCAAGTGCAAGCCTGTGAGCTCAGCCGCGTACGTCATCCAGCAGCATATTCATCGTGCGCCAGCCAAGCACGGCGCATTTTACACGTGCCGGCATGTGGGAAACATCGATCAGCGCGCCTGCTTCTTCAAGCTCGTCCAGCTCTTCATCCGTTATGGTACCGGTTATCATCCGCGAGAAAAGCTCATACAGATGCCGTGCCGTCGCGACGTCCTTGCCGATGATTAGATCCAGCATGATGTCGGCGGAGGCCTGTGAAATCGCGCAGCCGTCGCCGGTATAGGCCCCGTCTGTAATGATACCGTCAGCGGTCTTAAGCCGCAGTGTAATATCGTCTCCGCAGCTCGGATTTACGCCCCGCAGCTCCAGATCCGCGTCCGGGAGCGGACGCTTGTGCGAGGGACGCAGATTGTGGTCGTTAATGATCTCCCGGTAAAAACTATTCGCCATATCCCATTCTCCTTCGGACGGTGCGCAGAGAATCCGCCAGGCGACAGATCTCCTCTTCCGTATTATAAAACATCAGACTGGCGCGGACGGTGGCAGGTGTGTGCAGATGCTGCATCAGGACCTGGGCACAGTGATGTCCGGCCCGTACGCAGACATTGTCCGCGTTCAGAATCTCGGCTATGTCGTGCGGATGGACACCTTCGATGCTGAAAGTGAAAATGCCGTGATGATCCTTCGCGTTGTCCGCGCCGTACAGATGCAGGTACGGGATCTGTGTCAGCTGTGCATAGAGCAGGTTGCCGAGCTCTTCCTCTCGCGCGGTGATCGCGTCAAAACCGATTTTCTCATAGTACCGGATCGCTTCGGCTAGGCCGACGGCGCCGGCCGCGTTAACTGTCCCCGCTTC
>CACZPA010000044.1 GCA_902782895.1 uncultured Eubacteriales bacterium | reverse complement strand
TAATACTTTGCGGAAGCCTTCCGAATCGCATAAAAAGGCCGCAGATCCCGTCCGCAGCCTGGGCATGTCTCGCTCCGTGTTTCATTTCCGCAATAAGGACACTTCATTGTACGTCCTCCAGACCCATCTGTTCGAACTTATCTGCTGCGTCCTGCGGCAGATCCGCCGCGGAACGTCTCGTCAGATCCGCCAGAAGTGTCTTCAGATCTGTCATCGGATCTCCGGACAGCACTGCCGCGTCCGAATCCGCGTCCGCGCTGGGAGTAAATCTCTTGAGTTCCTCCGAAAAGTTAAACATGGCCTCTCCTTATTCCTTTTTTGACCCGGTTGCCCGGTACACGCCGCCGCGCACGTCTGGCAGCGTCATTTTTCGCGGCTTCTTCAAGCTCCGCGAGAATCTCTCCGACCAGATACAGGGATCCGCAGCAGCAGATCAGTCCGTCCGGCGCGGTCTGCTCCCGGGCGGTCTTCAGCGCTTCTGTCACGCTGTCCGCGCAGACAAGCGGGCGCGTGCCGAGATAATCCTTAGCGATCGCTTCGAACTCCTCGCCCGTCAGCCCGCTGTCGTCCTGCATCTTCGCGAAGATGACCCGGACAAACGGCGAATCCGTCAGCAGCGCGTTCAGAATCGACGCGACGTCTTTCTTGCGCAGCGCGCTGAAAACAAGCGTTACGTCCCTGCCCTGCAGATGCTCTCTGCTCCACACGCCAAGCCGCTCGGCGCCTTCCTGGTTATGCGCGCCTTCCAGCAGCATACGGGGTCTGCCGGGAATCCATTGCATCCGTCCGATCCACTGAGTCTTGCGGACGCCCTGCTGCATATCGCGGTAAGGAATCCCGATCCGTACCGCGGCCGCCAGCGCGGTTTTCAGGTTATCCACCTGATAGTCCCCGCACAGAGAAGTGCGGTAGATCATATTGCCCTGCTGCAGGCTGATCCCGCTTTCGTCGTTCTGTAGGACCTGGCTGGGTACGGTGTCCGCCTCGTATAGCGGAGAACCGGTCTCCTTAGCTTTATCCGTGAAAACCTGCATCACTTCGGGGCTGTTATGTCCCACAACCACCGGGCAGTCCGGCTTGATGATGCCGGCCTTCTCCCCGGCGATCGCCGGAAGCGTATTGCCAAGGACCGACATGTGATCCAGACTGATCGAGGTGATCACGGATACAAGCGGTTTTTTCAGAATATTCGTGGCGTCCAGCCGACCGCCGAGCCCGGTCTCTATGACCATCACATCGGTCTGCTGTTCTTCAAAATACAGGAACGCCATCGCCGTCAACAGCTGGAAGAAAGTCGGATGCGGTATGCCTTCCGCCTGCAGACTCTCCGCCTGCTCCCTTACCCGGCCCGCGATCCTCGCGAAATCCTCTTCGGAAATCTCCTGGTTGTTGACGCGGATTCTTTCGGTATAGCGAACCAGATGCGGGGACGTGAAAAGTCCGGTCTTCTTACCGGATGTCCGCAGCATCGATTCCAGAAAAGCGCAGGTCGTGCCTTTTCCGTTTGTGCCCGCCACATGAACGGCGGGGATCCGGTCCTGCGGGTCCCCAAAGCGTTCCATCAGGCGTTTCATATTTTCCAGGCCGTCTTTTTTGGAGTACAGCGAGACGCCTTCAAGCCAGGCGATTGATTCCGGATATGTCATGACAGTCTGGCAAGCTGCTCCTCGACCTGGTGCAGCTGTTCTTTATAACGGGTCTGCTTCGCGCGCTCGCCGTCCACCACGGCCTGCGGCGCTTTGCCCGTGAATCCCGGGTTGGAAAGCTTCTTCTCCAGACGTCCGATCTCGCCCTCCAGGCGTTCCTTCTCCTTGCCCAGACGCGCGCGCTCCTTGTCCAGATCGATCAGCTGCTCCAGCGGGATGAAAGCGGTCATCTTATGCAGCGGAATCGAGACAGCCGTAGCCTCTACGCCTGTCATATCCGCCTGTACACGCACTTCCTCCGCGAAAGCAAGCGGCGCCAGGAAGGACGCGCCTTCCCGGAAAATGTCCTGTGTATGCGCATCGTCCGAAACGAAGATCACGGTCGTCTTCTGCTTTGGCGAAACCTGCATCTGCGTGCGGACGTCGCGGATGCCGCGGATCGCTTCCTTCATCGCGTCGACCTCTTCGGTTTCGTGCGGGAAGTTCCACGCTTCCTGATAGACCGGCCACTTTGCGTACATGATCGTCTCCTCCTGCGGACGCAGATAGGAATACAGCTCTTCCGTGATGAACGGCATGAACGGATGCAGGAGCTTCAGCGCGCCGGAGAGAACCGTCACCAGCGTCCACATCGCGGCGGTCCTGTCCTTGCAGGGCTCCGCGTACAGACGCGTCTTGACCATTTCGATATACCAGTCGCAGAATTCCTCCCAGATGAAGGATTCCACAGCGTCGGCGGTAATGCCGAGCTCGTATTTATCGAGAGCTTCGGTCGCTTCCTTGGCCAGCGTATTGAACTTGGACAGGATCCAACGGTCTGCGGCGGTGAGATCCGCTGCGTCCATGGTCTCCGGAAGCTCTTCTTTCAGATTCATCAGCACGAAACGGGAAGCGTTCCACAGCTTGTTGGCAAAATTCCGGCTGGCCTCGACCTTTTCGTCATAATAACGCATGTCGTTACCGGGCGCGTTGCCGGTGACCAGCGTGAAGCGCAGCGCGTCCGCGCCGTACTTGTCGATGACTTCCAGCGGATCGATGCCGTTGCCAAGGCTCTTGCTCATCTTGCGTCCCTGGCTGTCGCGCACGATACCATGCATCAGGACATCCTTAAACGGCAGCTTGCCGGTGTATTCCAGACCGGAGAACACCATTCTCGCGACCCAGAAGAAAATAATATCGTATCCCGTAACCAGCGCGTTGGTCGGATAATAGCGCTTGTACAGCTCCGTCTCCTCGGGCCATCCCAGCGTGGAGAAAGGCCACAGCGCGGAAGAGAACCACGTATCCAGTACGTCTTCATCCTGATGGAAATGCGTGCAGCCGCACTTCGGGCAGCGCTCCGGCGCGTTGTGCCCCACCACGATCTCGCCGCATTCATCACAGTAATACGCGGGGATGCGATGACCCCACCACAGCTGACGGGAAATGCACCAGTCGCGGATGTTTTCCATCCAGTTCAGATAGATCTTGGCGTAACGCTCCGGGTAGAAGCGCAGCTCACCGCTCTTGACCGCTTCGATCGCGGGCTTGGCAAGCTCGTCCATCTTAACGAACCACTGCGGCTTGATCATCGGCTCAACGGTCGTATGGCAGCGGTCATGGGTTCCGACATTGTGCTCATGCGGCTCCACGCTGACCAGGAAGCCCTGCTCCTTCAGATCCTCCACGATGGCCTTGCGCGCCTCGTAGCGGTCCATTCCGGCGTATTTGCCGCCGTTGTCGCTGATCGTTCCGTCATCGTTCAGAATGCAGATCTGCTCCAGATTGTGGCGCAGTCCGACCTCAAAGTCATTCGGGTCATGGGCGGGCGTGATCTTGACCGCGCCGGTTCCGAATTCCTTGTCAACATACTCATCCTCGATCACGGGGATCTCGCGGCCGACGAGCGGCAGGATCAGCATCTTGCCGACGCAGTCCTTATAGCGCTCGTCCTCGGGATTGACGGCAACGGCCGTATCGCCAAGCAGCGTCTCGGGACGGGTCGTCGCGATCTCAACATAACCGCTGCCGTCCTTATATGGATAGCGGATATGCCAGAAGAATCCCGGCTGGTCCTCGTACTCAACCTCCGCGTCGGACAGCGAAGTCTTGCACTCCGGGCACCAGTTGATGATCTTCGCGCTCTTATAGATCAGTCCCTTATTGTACAGATAGATGAAAACCTCTTCCACCGCATTGGAAAGCCCCTCGTCCATCGTGAAACGGGTCTTGCTCCAGTCGCAGGAGGCGCCGAGCTTCTTCAGCTGGCTGATGATGCGGTTCTCGTATTTCTCTTTCCAGGCCCACGCGCGCTTCAGGAACTCGCCACGGCCGATCTCGCCCTTGGTCAGGCCGTCTTCGGCAAGCTGCTGCACGAGCTTCATCTCCGTCGCGATGCTCGCGTGGTCCGTTCCCGGCTGCCACAGAACATTGTAGCCCTGCATGCGTTTCTGCCGGATCAGGATGTCCTGAAGGGTCTCGTCCAGCGCATGTCCCATATGCAGCTGGCCCGTTACATTGGGAGGCGGTATGACGATACAGTAATTGGGCTTGCCTTCATCCTCGCCCGCCTTGAAATATCCGTTTTCTTCCCACTTCCGGTACAGCCGATCCTCAACTTCCTTCGGATCGTACTTGCTCGCAAGTTCATGCGCCATGATTTTTACCTTCCCTTTCTGTATTGGCCGCTTCAGGCTGCCGGTGACAGCGCGTCATCCGGCTCTGTCGCGATATTGGTATTTGTATCGGAAACACTGTCGAGTGTAACCTCGACGTCCACTGCCGATCCGGACCGTCCGGACCGTACAACCCCGACCGTGACGGTACTGCCGCCCTCCAGTGAGGCGAGAATATCGTCCAGCGTATTTCTGTCCGCAAGCTCAAGCCCGTTGACCGAAACGATCATGTCTCCCCTACGGATACCGGCTCTGTCAGCGGATCCGCCGGCAGTGACTTCATAGATATAAACGCCTTTCGGCAAATGGTACAGCGCGCCGGCGTCTTCGTCAATATACAGATAGCTCTCCAGACCGATCGAGGTCTTGATCGGGCTGCCGTTCTCCATCAGGTCTTCGATGACTTCCCGCGCGGGATTGATCGCGATCGCGAAGCCCATTCCCATCACGATTCCGTTGCGGATACCGGCGGAATTGATCCCGATCACCTTGCCCTCGGAATTGACAAGCGCTCCTCCGGAGTTGCCCGGATTCAGCGAGGCGTCCGTCTGGATCACGGTCATGACCCGTCCGTCGATCGCCAGCTTCTGATTGACACCGGTCACGATCCCGACCGTCGTCGTATGCGCCATCGTCTGGGAGTAAGGACTGCCGATCGCGACCGCCAGGTCGCCCTTGCGCAGCGTATCCGAATCCCCGAATTCCGCGATCTTCATCTTGGCGAGGACGTCCGCCGGGACATCCGTCTTGCGTACATAGATGACCGCGAGATCATTGGAGACACTTTCGCCGACCAGATAGACCGGAATGCTGGTCTCCTTATCCACATAGAGGAAAGCCTGTGAGGCATTCTCCAGCACGTGGGCATTCGTTACGATATAGATCCGGTCCGCTTCTTCGCGGAAAAGCACACCCGAGCCCAACGCCGAGTACTCCTGCGTATAGCTCTGTCCAAACATCGTCTGGACCTCCGCCTGTATCTTCGTCGTGATGACGACGACCGAATCCTGTACGGAACGCGTGACGGCCTCTACCTGGTCCGAAAGGATCGGGCTTTCCACAGGCTCCTGCGAAGAGCTGCCTGTGAAGCCATTATCCGCGATCCGGTAGTCCGTCGGTTTCGCCGCCGCTTCTTCAGCCGCTTTGCTGCGCGACTGTCCGTACGAATAGCCGAAGGCTCCGCCCGCCAGACCGCCGATCAGGACCGCGATCACGATCCAGAGAAGTGCCTGGCGCGGAGTCAGTTTTTTGTTTTTCTTATCCATCCGGATAATCTCCCGTTATTCCTGGCGAAGCTCCGCTCCCAACTTGAATTTAAGATTGGAAAGGATCTTGTGGACGGCTTTCTGCGCCGCGTTATCCGTCACGTCCTTCTCTCTGTCGGAAAGCGTAACGGTGAAAGCCATGCTCTTGCGGCCGGCTCCGATATTCTTGCCGCGGTATACGTCGAAAAGCTTCGCCTCTACGGCCAGCGGACTTGCCTGCAGAATGCAGGCCTCGATCTCGCCCACCGTGACCCTCTCATCGCAGATCAGCGCCAGGTCTCTCTTCTGCTCTACGTGGTCGTTCAGCGGTCTGTAATGATAATTCTCATCGATCATCGCGTCGATCGCCGCGTAATCCAGCTCCGCGAGATAGATGTTGCGTCCGGTGCGGTCGTCCTTCGCGAGGCTCAGCTCCTCGGTGACGTCATTGGCCAGCTTGCCGAATACACCGACCCGCTTGCCGTTCGCGATAACGGCTGCCGTCATGCCCGGATGCAGATAGGAGACCTGTGCTCTCTCATAGGTGAACTCCAGTCCCGTTACCTGACCGATGGCCTCGATCGCACCCTTGACGGTGAAGAAATCCTCCTCCGGTCCGAATACGCCGAGGCAGAGTGCCAGTCTCTCGTCCGGCATTCTGTCAAGCGGCAGGCTGTACGGAATATAGACATTCGCCAGCTCGAACAGGCGTCCTTCGCTGTTGCCGTTCTTCAGGTTGTCTACGATGATATTCAGCATGCTCGGAGCAAGCGTCGTACGCATGATCGACAGATTCTCGCTGATCGGATTCAGAATACGGATCGCCTTGCGCTCCGGCGCATCTGCGGGAATATGCAGCCTGTCCAGATCCGCTGCGGAATAGAACGAAAGCGTAACCGCTTCATGGAATCCCTGACCCGCGAGCAGATGCTTCAGCGTCATCTGGCGCTTCTGATATCCGTTCATTCCGCCGTTTGTAACGGCCGCCTTCGCCAGGAAGGTCGGAACGATATGGTCATAACCGTATTCACGGATGACTTCCTCGGCGAGATCCGGTACGCCCTCGATATCCTCGCGGAAACGCGGAACCGTAACGGTCCACTCGCCGTCATGATCCTCTACGCCAAACTGCAGTCTGCGCAGAATGTCGATCATCGTCTCTGCCGGGACCTCGATGCCAAGTACCTTGTTGATCTGCTCCGGACGCGCCGTAAGCGTCATGCACTCATGCTTCTCGTCCGCGGAGCAGTCAAACGCTGTCGGTGTGATGTCTCCGCAGTCCAGCTCCTGGATCAGATGCAGAGCGCGGCGCAGGCCAAGCTCCGTCCCGAACTGATCCACGCCCTTCTCATAACGGGAAGAAGAATCGCTGATCTGTCCCAGCGCGCGGCTGGTCTTGCGGACGCTGTCACGCGCGAAAGTCGCGCACTCGAAAAGCAGTTCTTTTGTATCCGCTTCGATCTCGCTGTTGAGACCGCCCATGATACCCGCAAGCGCTACAGGTTTCTTCGCGTCGCAGATAACCAGGTTATTGGGATGCAGCGTGAATTCCTTTTCGTCGAGGGTCGTGATCTTCTCTCCTTCGGTGGCGCGGCGCACGCAGATGGATTTGCCCTCGACATGGTCCAGGTCAAAAGCGTGCATAGGCTGGCCGATCTCCAGCAGTGTATGGTTGGTAATGTCTACAATATTATTGATGCTGCGCAGTCCCATCAGTGCCAGATGACGCTTCATCCAGCGCGGGGACTCCTGGATCCGCAGATTGCGGACGTAATGCGCCAGATAGCGCGGGCACAGGTCCGGCGCCTCTACCCGTACGGAAATTTCCGGATCCGGCTCACCGGTAATCTCATAATCCGTCGCCGGCATATGCAGCGGCTTGTCAAGCAGCGCGGCGACCTCACGCGCCAGTCCGAGAATGCTCTGGCAGTCCGGACGGTTCGCGGTGATGCTGATGTCGAAAATCGTATCGTCCAGTCCGACTACTTCGGCAATGTCCCTGCCGAGCGTCGCGTTCGGATCTCCGTTGAGGATCAGCAGTCCGTTAACCTCGGCTCCCGGATACATATCATCGGTGATGCCAAGCTCCGTCCCGCTGCACATCATGCCGTTGGACATAATTCCGTGCATCTTGCGGGCCTTGATGACGATACCGCCGGGCAGCGTCGCGCCGTCCAGCGCTACCGGTACGATCGCCCCTTCGAAAATATTGGGAGCGCCGGTCGTGATCGCGAGATCCTCGCCGTACTCCGGGCCGCAGTTTACGCGGCACAGATACAGATGATCCGTCCCTTCCTGCTTCTCCATATGTGTGATCTCTCCGACCACGACACGGGAGATGCCTTCGGACAGGTGAATCAGCTCTTCTACTTCAAATCCGCAGGAAAACAGTCTGGTTTCCAGTTCTTCCGGCGTGATATCCACATCTACGTATTCTTTAAGCCAGCTGAAAGGCAGTTTCATATTGTCCCCTCCTTACGCCCGGAACTGTTCCAGGAAACGGATATTGTTCTGGAAAAACAGTCCGATGTTGTTGATGCCGTACTTGAGCATCGCGATACGCTCGATACCGATACCGAACGCGATTCCGGAATAGACGTCCGGATCGATGCCGCAGTTCTCCAGAACCTTGCGGTTCACGACGCCTCCGCCGAGGATCTCGATCCAGCCTGTATGCTTGCACAGGCCGCATCCCTTGCCGCCGCACTCAAAGCAGCTGACGTCGACCTCGACGCTGGGCTCGGTAAACGGGAAATAAGAGGGACGCAGACGGGTGCGGACTTCGCTGCCGAAAAGATTGCGGCACAGCTCGTCCAGCATGCCCTGCAGGTCGCAAAGCGTAATATCCTTGTCGACAACAAGCCCTTCCATCTGATGGAACATCGGGCTGTGTGTCGCGTCCGAGTCGGAACGGAATACACGTCCGGGCACCAGGACCTTGATTGGAGGCTTCTCCGCGTCCATGACACGGATCTGTCCCGCCGACGTCTGGGTACGAAGCAGCAGCTCATCCGTCAGGTAGAACGTATCCTGCATATCCCGCGCGGGATGGTCCTTGGGGACATTAAGCCGCGTGAAGCAGTGTGTGTCATCCTCGATCTCGGGGCCCTCGTAGATCTCAAATCCCATGCCGGCAAAAACGTCGATGATCTGATTGCGTACAAGCGTAATCGGATGCAGCGAGCCGTTCTGACGGATCTTGGCGGGCATCGTGATATCGACGGTCTCCGCCTCGTTCTGAGAAGTGAGCTCAAGCTCCTTCACACGGGCTTCCGCTTCTTTATAGGATTCCTGGACACGGTTCTTCAGCTCGTTGATGATCTTGCCCATGCTCGGACGGTCCTCGGGAGCAACGTTCCGGAGGTCCTTCATCAGGGCAGGGATCCTGCCGTTCTTGCCAAGATACTCCTGCCAGAAATTTTTCAATGTGTCAGCGCTGTCGACTTTTTTCAGGTCTTCTCTCATCTGCGCGCGTAATGCTTCTATATCGGTCTGCATGCCGTTTCTCTCCTTTTCTTGCGATATTACGACACTTTATTATAGCATGAATGCACTGTTTGTCAACTGCTTTAATTTTTATGCAGTTTATGAAAGATCAAGTTGATTTTTTCGGCAAAGTGTAGTATAATTAGAACAAATTAACACAAAGGAGGGTCACGATGAGTAGACAAAAGGCAGATTCACAGCCTCAGGTCAAAAACTATTCCGGTATCACGACGGATCGTCTGGATGCTCTGCGCAGAGAAAAAGGCGTATCTCTTTCGGAGATCGGCCGCGCCGTCGGACTTACTCCGACCAGCGTCAGCCGGCTTTTCCTCGGTAAGCAGCATCTGACAGGGCATTCTCTTAAGAACATCGCGCGTTATTTTAATGTTTCGGAGAAATATCTGCTCGGTATAACCAATGATCCGCAGCGCACACCGGAAGAAGATCTGACAGGAGAGGAAGGAAGCCGCGAAGATAAGATCGGCAACCGCATTCACGATCTTATCGCCTCCAGCAATCTGGATATCCGTACAATCTCATCGGAGACGCAGATCCCGCGCGCGACGCTGTATTACTACATGAACAGCCGCAAGATGCCCGGGGATCAGAATCTCAATCGTATCGCTTATTATTTTAACGTAAATCCGAACTGGATCCTTGGACTTGTCGACGAGAGAGGCACCTACTCTTCCCGCTACGCGGACATCAATCACAAGCAGATTCCGCTGCTCAAGCGTTTTCTGGAGAATCCTGTGGTCCGCGCCGAGATCAACTGCGAGTCCCATCTGAATCCCGGACCGCTCGACGCCGATTATGCTTTCCGCATGCCTGACAACCGGATGTCCGGAATGGGCATTCGCGAGGGCGACCTGCTTTACATCAAGTCCGATGTTGAACCCGGCAAGAGCACCGTACTCTTCTTCTCCTACAAGAATGAGCTCTTTGTCCGCTTTGTGATTCCGGGCGAGAAGGAATGGAAGATCTACTACGTGCAGAAATACAATACGCCGGATGAGACGCCCGCGAGGATCCTGCCCGCCGAGAATATCATGCTCCTGGGCGAGGTCATTGCCGTCCTGCACCGTCTGCCTTCCTGCGATACGGACTACGTACTGCAGTAAACAACAGCCGTTTTTTATCTGAATAATCTATCGTATATGACGTGTCCCGCGGGTAATTTCCCCGGGACACTTTTCATTTCCATAACATTTTGATTTTTGATAGACTTTTCCTGTCATTTATGATATGATCAGTCATGTAATTTCAGGTTGTTTTCAACAATACTCTGAAAGAAGGAAGGCGTCGTATGGCAAGGAAAAAATGGGGGGACCGCAAGGACGCTAAGCTGATCCGCAAGACCGATTCCATGCACTTTATCATGGGCGAGATCATGCCGAACCGTGCCGACAATGAAGCATATATTTCGCAGACGATCGATCTGACAAACGCGAACCGGTATCTGGAGAAGCTCAATGCCGGGAACCCTGAATTCAAGTATACACTGTTCCATCTGATCGTTACCGCGATCGCGCATACGGTCCATCAGCGTCCCAAGCTGAACCGTTTCTATCAGAACGGCAATTATTATCAGCGAAATGAAGTCACGACCGCTTTTGTCGTCAAGAAGCAGTTCTCCGACAACGGCGGCGAGGGTCTCGCTTTCCTGCATATCGCGCCGGAGGATACGCTCGCATCCGTGCACGAGGCGATCCGCAAGGTCGTGTACGCGGAGCGCGGCTACTCCAAAGAAGGGGGCGCGCCTTCGGGCAACGCGAACAGTACCGAGGACAATATGGATCTTTTCAATAAGATTCCGCGCTTCTTAAGCAAATCCGCGCTGCGCGTCGTCCGGATGATGGACCGCCACGGCTGGCTGCCCGATGCTTTCACGAATTCGGACCCGTTCCAGAGTTCCGTAGTTCTGTCCAATCTTGGATCGATCAAGCTGAACAGCGGTTATCACCATCTCACCAACTGGGGTACGACTTCTCTCTTCTGCATCGTCGGAGAGAAACATATGTCCCCTGTCTATGGCGAGGATGGCCAGATCACCGACAATCATGAATTTGTCGATCTCGGCCTTACCGTTGACGAGCGGATCGCGGACGGATATTATTTCTCCCGCTCCGTAATGCTTCTGAAGCATCTGCTTGAGAATCCGGAAGATCTTGAAAAACCCATGAAGGAGGAAGTTGAATATGATACACGCAGCTTACGATGATACGAAAGTCATCCGTCTGAACGACGTCCCGACGCCCGCGGCCCCGTGGCTGTCGAGCAAGGATCCGGAGGTCCCGGCCAATCTGGAGTATACGTCCAAGACCATGAGTGCGGCTGTAGAAGCCATTGCCGAGCGTTACCCGGACCTGACCGCGTACGAATTCCTCGGAACGACCGCGACCTATAAGGAGCTCTGGGACCAGATCGAAACGACCGCCAAGGCGCTTAAGGCCGTTGGTATCCGCGAGGGTGACCGTGTCACCGTCTGCATGCCCAACACTCCGCAGACTGTCTGCATTTTCTACGCGATCAATCTGGTCGGCGCGATCGCCACGATGATCCATCCCCTGTCGGCGGAGAGCGAGATCGCTTTCTACCTGCGCGACTCCGGCTCCATCGCCGCGATCACTCTGGATCAGTTCTATCCGAAATTCAAGAACGTCATGAAGGCGGTTGATCTGCAGCTTCTGCTGATCACTTCCGTCGCGGACGTCCTCGGACCTCTGATGAAGATCGGCTATAAGCTGACCGCCGGCCGCAAGATCGCTCCTGTCCCGCATGACGCACCGCACGTCCTCTTCTGGAAGACATTCCTGTCCCGCGGCAAACATACCGAGATTTTCCGCGTACGCCGCAAGGCCGAGGATCCTGCCGTTATTCTGTACTCCGGCGGCACGACGGGCACTTTCAAGGGCATTCTGCTCTCCAACCTGAACTTTAACGCGCTGGCCGCGCAGATCGTCGCGACCAACCCGTTCTTCCGCGCCGGCGACAAAATGCTCGCCGTCATGCCGATGTTCCACGGATTCGGCCTGGGAGTATCGATCCATTCGATGTTCGCAAACGGCGGACAGTGCATCCTGATCCCGCGTTTCAACGCGAAAACCTACGGCGAGATGCTGGAAAAATACAAGCCGAATCTTATCGCCGGTGTTCCGTCCCTGTTTGAAGCCTTGCTGCGCAACTGGGATCCCAAGGATCTGAAGCTGGACTTCCTGAAGGGTGTTTTCTCCGGCGGCGATTCGCTCTCCATCAGCTTGAAGAAGCGTCTGGACAAGTTCCTGAGCGATCATGGCGCAAAGATCACCGTACGCGAAGGCTACGGCACGACCGAATGTGTTACCGCATGCTGTCTGACGCCGATCCACAAGCAGAAGGAAGGCAGTATCGGAATTCCTTTCCCGGACACGTATTTCCGCATCGTTGAGCCGGGTACGGATAAGGAAGTCCCGTACGGCACCGAAGGCGAGATCACTCTGACCGGTCCTTCCGTAATGCTCGAGTACATCAACCAGCCCGAAGAAACGGCTGATACGATCCATGAAGTCGACGGATACCGCTGGATCCATACCGGCGATCTCGGTGTCATGGATGAGGAAGGCTTCGTCTACTTCCGTCAGCGTATTAAGCGCATGATCATCACAAACGGCTATAATGTATATCCGTCCCAGATGGAAAACATTCTGGACGCGCACGAATATGTTCAGATCAGCTGTGTCATCGGCGTACCGGATCCGGTCAAGATCCAGAAGATCAAGGCCTTTATCGTTCTGAAGCCCGGTTACGCGCCGACAAAGGCCTGCAAAGAAGAGCTGATGCGTTATTGCCGCAAGCATATCGCGAAATACGCGCTGCCGTATGACATCGAATTCCGCGAAGATCTGCCGAAGACGCTGGTCGGCAAGGTCGCGTTCCGTGTTCTGGAGGAGGAAGAGCTCGCCAAGCTTAAGGCCGCGCAGGATCAAGCGGCGCAGGATGCAGCTCCGAATCCGGCAGGAAATGCCGCTCAGGATTCCGCCGCTCCGGCTGCTGAGTCTGCCGCAGCCGCTGGTGAGCAGGACGTCAAGAGTGCGGATGCACAAGCCGACGGAGTTCCGGCTTCCGGTGCTTCTGACAAAGCAGAATAACAGTTAATCCAATAATAGCTGATACAAAAAGATCCGCAGGCCGGGTTCTGAACCGGTCCGCGGATTTTTTCGTGTCTGCTGTTTTGTAGCGGGCCGCTCTTCGCGGCCTGGCCAATTGCTTTTCTTACGGCTTTGCCTCGAATTTTCTTGGGATATAGCGCTTCAACGCCTCGACCATCCGTTCATCCGGTTCAAAGATCAGCTTGATCGTCTGGTCGCCGCGCTTAATGACGCCCACATAGGAGTTATCGCGAATCCCGCCGGCGCCGCAGTCCAGCGTTTTGTCGTATTTCGCCTCAATTCGGGCGTGGTATGTGCTGCTGCCGCCGTACGCGATGAACTGGAACTCCTTCGTATCGACGCTGAGCAGCCTTTTCCGCGCGGACTTGCCGTAAATCACGTCCACGTCGAGATTGCCGTCCGTATAGATGTACTCATACTCGCGGTCGATTTTTCTCCAGAAGAAGAAAACGATCAGGATAGCGATCAGCAGCGCGATCGTGAAAAACTGCGGTATTATGAGAAAAGCCGCTGCAAGAAAAAGTAAAATTCCAAAGGCCATGCCTGCCTTCTTCAGAATCCGCATGTTCATGTCATCTTTGGTGACCATATGCTCGATAAATACGTTATCCATTACGATTCCTCCAAATGTTTTCTGCAAAGTTCTGCGATCGGACAATTCGCGCATTCCGGGCCGCGCGCGTGACAGCAGCGGCGTCCATGAAAGATCAGCAGGTGGTGCATGAGCGACCATACGTCTTCGTCCAGATTCTGCATCAGCTGCCTCTCCGTCTCCTCGACGGTCGACGCGTCCGCCAGCCCGATCCGGTTCGATACTCGGAAAACGTGCGTATCCACCGCGATCGCCGGCGTCCCGAACGCGTTTGAGATCACGACGTTAGCCGTCTTACGGCCCACGCCCGGCAGCGTTGTCAGCTCCTCACGGGTCCGCGGCACCTCGCCGCCAAAACGCTCTTCCAGCTCTTTCCACATGTCCACCAGATGGCGCGCTTTTGTATGGAAGAAACCGACCGTGCGGATATAATCTTCCAGCTCCTCCACCGTCAGTTTCCGCATGGCGGCCAGGTCCGGCGCGTCGCGGAAAAGGACCTCCGTCACCCGGTTTACCTGTTTATCCGTTGTCTGCGCGCTGAGAACCGTCGCTGTCAGAAGCTGCAGCGGCGTCCCGAAATCCAGCTCGCATCGGACGTCCGGATAGGCTTCCCGCAATCTTTCGTAAATCTCTCTGTTGTGCTCTGTCATATCGTCCCATCCTTTGTCAGGCCGCGTAATCTGTCTGTCCGGATTCTGTCATGCCGCGTCATCCGCAGCGATTCCCAGATCATCGAGAATCACATCATAAGCTGCGTCAAGCTGCGGATCCGTCCCTTCTTCCACATCTTCCGGCATCTCCACGACGACATCAGGCGTAATCCCGACCCCCTGGATCTCTTCACCGCCGGGCGTATAGTATTTAGCCGTTGTCATTTTGAAAGCGGATCCGTCCCCCAGCCACCAGGTCGTCTGCACAATGCCCTTGCCAAAGGACTGCGTCCCCACGACGGTCGCGATCCCGCGGTCCTTGAGCGCTCCGGCAAGCAGCTCGGACGCGCTCGCGGAGTCTCCGTTGATCAGCACTGCCATCGGAATACCGGGCAGTCCCTCTCCTTTAGAAGTAAAATCCTCTCTCTCGCCGGTTTTTTCAAGCGTATAGGCGATGAGGCCGGAGGGCATCAGCTTATCCGCGATATGGACGACCGTATCCAGCTCTCCGCCCGGATTGTTCCGCAGATCCAGGATCAATCCGGCAAAATCCTCCGCGCTCTGAATCTCTTCCAGCGCGGCATCAAACTGCTCGATCGTGATCACGTGGAAATTGGTGATCTGCAGATACGCGATCCCGTTATCAAGCCACTTCCAGACGATGGTCTTCTGATTGACGATCCGAAGCGTCATCGTAACTTCGTAGGTCTCTCCGGTCGAAGGCCGCAGCAGCGTGAGGGTTCTCACGTCTCCGACCTCTCCGCGCAGGAGCGTCATATACTCGTCCTGCGCCATCCCGGTAATATCCGTCCCATCCGCCGCGATAATAATGTCCCCCGGCTGAATACCGGCTTCGCTCGCGGGACTGTCCTCATACACACTCACAATCTCCCGGTCCGGCGTTACGGAAATCCCCATGCCGCCAAAAGACCCTTGAGAGTTCTTTTTGATCTCTTCGAATTCCTCCGCGGTATAATACGCGGCATATCTGTCGGAAAGCGTCCCCATGATCCCCCGGTAGATGCCCTCGATCAGACTCTCCTTGGGGATATCCTCCAGGATATAGTATTCATCGATATATCGGATAAACTGGTCGGCCTTGGTCAGGATGGCTTCCGCTTCCTCTGTGTCCAGGCCTTCTCCCGACGTAGACCTTCCCGGAATCACGATCGGTCTGTTAAAATACCAGAAAGCGCCGACAGCTATTCCAATCAGCAGAATCGCCGTGAAAAAGCCCTTCCAGAAGCCTCTTCCGAGCCTGCCTTCCTCGCCTGCCGCGAATCCGGAGCTCCTGTTCGTCCTCTCTTCGAAATAATTCCTGTCGTCCATCATATCAGAAGAAAAGCATCGCGTCCATCGTCGAGCCGTTTACACGGACCTCGAAATGGCAGTGCGGGCCGGTCGCTTCGCCGGTCTCTCCGACAAGAGCAATGACTTCACCGCGGGAGACCTGCTGTCCTACGTAAACCAGCAGTTGGCTGCAGTGCGCGTACAGCGTGACATATCCTGTCGGATGGCTGATCATGATAAAGTTGCCGTAGCTCCAGTGATACTGCGCTACAATGACGGTACCGCTGTCCGCCGCGACGATGTTGGATCCATAGTTTGCCGCGATATCTGTCCCCGCGTGCAGCGTATAGGTTCCGTCGATCGGGTGGATCCGGTATCCATACGGTGAAGAGATATAGTAGCTCGAGGGAACCGGCCAGGTAAAGACGCCGGAGTCGCTGCTCGAGGTGCTTCCGGAATCAGTATAATCCTCTTCCTCTTCTTCCTCCTGCTGGGCAGCCTCTTCCTCGGCGCGTCTGGACTCTTCCGCCTGACGCTCTTCTTCCGCTTGTCTGGACTCCTCTGCCTGCCGCTCTGCCTCCGCGCGCTGGGATTCTTCAGCGGCCAGACGGGCTTCTTCCTCTTCACGGGCTTTTTCCTCCGCCAGGCGCTTTGCCTCGCGGGCGGCCTCCAGTCGCGCCTCTTCCGTGCTGATCAGCTGCTCTTTCTCCGCGATCTGCGCGGAAATCCAGCTGGACTGCTCATATAGATAGAACAGATAATTCTGATAGCTCTCCTGATCGCTCTGCAGCTGCGCGTAGAAATCCTGCTTGCTCTGCATCGCTTCCGCCAGAGACTCGCGCTCCTTCTCGAGCTTCTGGTGATTCATGTCCAGCTCGAGCTGCGTCTGCGTCTGACGGCTCTCGAGCTCCTGAATCGTCTCGCGGTCATTCTTCAGATCGTTCTGGATCTTTTCGTCATAGGCAGCCATCTCATTGATATATTCGATCCGGCTGAAGAAATCAGAGATGCTCTTGGATCCGAGCAGCAGCTCGAGATAATTCACATCTCCGTACTCATACATGATCTGCAGACGGGCCTTGAGCTCCTCATAATGGCCCGACTCGATCTCTTTGGCCGTCGCGAGCTCCGCCGCGGTCTGCTCCATCAGCAGCTCATTCTCCGCGATCGCTGCCTCCAGATCCTGAATATTGACCTCGCAGACATGGATCTGGTTATCCAGCTCCGCCATCTGCGCTTCAACCTCCATCATCTCCAGGTTGATCTGCTCGATCTGCGCGGCTGTGTAATTCTGCTCGGAATAGACCTGAGAAGCCTGATCTTCCAGATACTGCTTCTCTTCCTCCAGCTCTTCGAGTCCTTCCTCGATCTCCTCCGGATCCTCATCCGCGTAGACGGCAGGCGCTCCGGCAATACCGAGGACAAAAGCCATCATCAGCGCGGTGACCCGTCGAAAAGCCGCGGATCGGACGAACTTACCTTTTGTATACATTTTTATCTCTCCTCAGACCTTCAGATACTTGCGCAGGGAGAACAGACTTCCCAAGATACCGACCACAATGCCGACCAAGAGGAACGCCGGTATCAGCATCCGCATGATTTCGCTCATGCTCAGGAAGTGGATCATCTGCGAAAACGTTTCGTTGAACTGATGAACGATCATCGTCAGAACCGCCCTATAGATGAAATAGATCGTCACCGCGGGCAGGATCGAACCGAGGATTCCGATCATGATGCCTTCCACGACGAAAGGTATCCGGACGAACGAATCCGTCGCTCCGATGTATTTCATGATCTCGACCTCTTCGCGCCGTACATAGACGGAAAGCTTGATCGTATTGGATATCAGCAGCACCGCGATTACGATCAGCAGCAGGATCAGAACGAGTCCGCCGATCGTGATCACACGGTTGATATTGGACATAACAGTGGCTGTCTCCGCCGCGTACTGGATCCGTCTGAACTGCGGCATGGTCTTGAGCTGGCTGACAAAGACCTGCTGGTCCCCCGCGTCATACAGATAGATCTGGAAAGACGCCGAATTGGCCAGCGGATTGTCCTGATCCAGACGGCTTACCGTATCCGTCCCCAGCTGCTCTCCAAAGCCCATGGACTCCTTAAAGCTCTCCCAGGCCTCCTCCGCGGACACATACCGGACTTCTTTCACCCCGTCCATCTTTTCGATCTGCTCCTGCAGCGTCGGCACGCTCTCTTCCGACACTTTGGAGGACAGGAACGCTACAATGCCCAGATTATCATCCAGATCGTTCGTAAACGACCGGACGTTCATGACGATACAATATACAATACCGAAAATAAACAGACACGCGGAAACCGTCAGGACCGAAGCGGCGACCATCCATCCATTGCGCCGGATCCCCTGAAAGCCTTCCTTAACGCATACTCTTACGGAGCGAAGCTTCATATGTCGTAGCCTCCCTTCGCGTCCTTGGCGACCTTGCCGTCCACGATATGGATCACGCGCTTCTGCATGCGGTCGACCGTATCCTTATCATGCGTCGCGATAATGACAGTCGTCCCGAGACTGTTGATGTATTCCATCAGATCCATGACCTCTTTGGCGTTGCGCGGGTCCAGATTGCCGGTCGGCTCATCGGCCAGCAGATATACGGGGTTATTCGCGACCGCGCGCGCGATCGCTGTCCGCTGCTGCTCGCCGCCGGAGATTTCGTTGGGGAAATTATGGCTCTTATGCGCCAGTCCCACCATATTCAGCACACGCGGCACTCTGCGGCGAATCCTGCGCTGCGTCTCCTCGATCGCCTCCATCGCGAACGCGACATTCTCATAGACGGTCTTCTTGGGCAGCAGACGATAGTCCTGAAAAACAAAACCCATACGGCGGCGCAGCTTCGCTGTCTTGCCCCTGCGGAGCCGTGTCACGTTCTGCCCGTCAATGAAGATCTTGCCGGAAGTCGGATTGATCTCCTTGATCAGAAGACGGAGCAGCGTACTCTTACCGGATCCGCTTTCGCCGACCAGAAAGACAAATTCGCCCTGATCGATCTTGATATTCGCATCCCTGACACCAACGACGCCTCCGTCATATATCTTTGTTACATTCTGTAATTCTATCAAAATAATCTCCTGTAGAACGTTTATTGTATCACAGATTATAGCCTGATTTTTCCATATAATCCACGTAGGCCGCGACCATCAGCGCGATCTTGAACTTGATCGCGTCCTCGAATACGCGCACGTCAAGGCCTGTGTTTTTCTGCAGCTTATCCAGCCTGTATACCAGCGTGTTGCGGTGAATATACAGCTGTCTTGAGGTCTCGGAAACATTCAGATTATTCTCTAAGAACTGATTGACCGTATGCAGCGTCTCCTCGTCAAAATCCGCGATCCGGAAGCCGTGTACAACCTCGTCCAGATACATTTTGCACAGAGAAATCGGCTGCTGATAGATCAGCCGGCCAAGCCCCAGCTGATTGTAAGGAATGATGTAATGATCCTGGTAGAAAATCTTCCCTACGTCGAGCGCCAGCTTTGCTTCCTTATAAGACTTGGAAATATCGTTGAGATCCCGCACGATCGAACCGGAAGCGATGCGCACCCGGCCCATTGCCTCGCTGTTAAGCGTGTCAAGAACCGTATGGTTCACGTCGTTCAGCGCCGCCTCCGTGTCCTTGGCATCGCTGAGATCCTTCACCAGGATAATGTTGTTTTCATCGACCGCCGTAATAAAATCCACACCCTTGGTGGGGTACAGATTCCGCACGATATCCATGACCGTCGAATTGGTATCGCTGTCATTCTGCGTCTCGATCAGG